>CAYVLO010000394.1:0-3654 GCA_964452125.1 uncultured Anaerolineaceae bacterium
TGACACTCTGCTTTTCGAAAAAGAGGCACTGGGAGAAACGATTAGGAACCAGGAGGGTGCCATGTCCGACCATAGCACAGATCCGAGGGACCCATACACGTGGGCGGGCTCCCCTCGGGGTGTGGATCTTTTGCATAATCCTGCTTTGAACAAGGGCACGGCCTTTAGCCAGGAAGAGCGAGAGGCCCTGGGGCTGCGCGGGCTTTTGCCATCTCACGTGCAGAGCCAGGAGCAGCAGGCTCGAAAGGCGCTGGAAAATTTCGATCGCAAGCCGACCGATCTGGAAAAGTATATTTACATGCTTGCCCTTCAAGACCGCAACGAGACCCTGTTCTATCGTGTGGTCATCGATCACCTGGAAAAGATGATGCCCATTATCTACACGCCGACCGTGGGCCAGGCCTGCCAGGAATACGGGCATATCTTCCGCAGGCCGCGCGGGATGTTCCTGTCGACTGATGATAGGGGGCACATCGGCCAAATCCTGCAAAACTGGCCCTATGAGGATGTGCGCATCATCGTCGTGACCGATGGCGAACGGATTCTGGGCTTGGGCGACCTAGGCGCCGATGGGATGGGCATTCCGGTCGGCAAGCTGTCGCTCTATACGGCGTGCGCCGGCGTGCATCCCTCGCTGTGCCTGCCGGTCACCCTCGATGTAGGCACCGAAAACGAACGATTGCTGAACGACCCGTTGTACATCGGCCTCCGCCAGCGGCGGCTGCGGGGGGAAGGGTACGACGCATTCGTAGACGAGTTCATGGAGGCCGCCCAGGCGCGCTTTCCGAACGTCCTGATTCAGTTCGAAGATTTCGCCAACGTCAATGCCTTCCGCCTGTTGCGCAAGTACCAGGACCGAGTATGCACGTTCAACGACGATATCCAGGGCACCGGCAGTGTGGCTCTTGCCGGTTTGTATTCTGCTTTGCGGATTGTGGGTACCAAGCTGTCGGAGCAAAAAATCCTGTTCCAGGGAGCGGGCGAGGCTGCCATCGGCATCGCGGACGTGATCGTGGGGGCGATGATGGACGAAGGGCTGCCCGAGGATGAGGCGCGAGGTCGCTGCTGGCTGGTGGATTCCGGTGGGCTCGTCGTTCGCAGCCGCCATGGGTTGGCTGAACATAAGCTGGCCTACGCCCACGACCATGCGCCGCTCCCCAATCTACTGGCTGCCATCGAGTGTTTGCAGCCGACTGCCCTCATCGGAGTTTCGGGGCAGCCGGGCGCCTTTACCCAGGGCGTGTTGCAGGCGATGGCCCAGTTGAATCGCAGGCCGATCGTGTTTGCCCTGTCGAACCCCACTTCCAAGGCCGAGTGCACAGCTCAGGAGGCATATACCTGGACGGATGGGCGCGCCATCTTTGCCAGCGGCAGCCCTTTTGGCCCGGTGACTCTCGATGGTAAGACCTACGTGGCGGGCCAGGGCAATAATGCCTACATCTTTCCCGGCGTGGGTCTGGGCGTTGTTGCCAGTGGAGCCCAGCGGGTCACCGACGAGATGTTCTTTGCTGCTGCCCGCGCATTGGCCGATCAGGTATCGGAAGAGGACTTGGCCCAAGGCCGGATCTATCCACCCATCGGATCGATTCGACAGGTATCGGCAATGATTGCTGTGGCTGTTGCCGAGGTCGCCTACCGGCGGGGCCTCACCACCCAGCCGAAACCAGACAATCTTCTGGCGCACATTGAGGCGCAGATGTACGTACCCTGCTACGAGAGCTACATTTGATGTGGCGAAACCGGTGGGGCGCAAGTGTAGGACGGCCCCGGCTTGAGGCCGGGCTGGGGGTACCATCCTTGGAACGAAGAGACCGCATGGATGCCCAAATGGCCTATCCATCTCCGGGATTACGCAATTTCCAACACAAACGAGAACATTGGCTGTGGCGAATGCTTCTCGGGCAGCTCGTCGAGCAAAACCCGCTGTCCGTACGAGCAGTATACCTCATTTTATGGAATGGGGGCGCACCGATATGGTGTTTGGCAGTGACGTTTTGAGGAGTGCTGAAAACCATAGAACACTCACCGCCGGACTTGGATTGGGAAGCGAAGGAAAACAAAAACCATGCGGATACGATGGATGTAGATTGAGGCTTCCTTGGCGACTGTACGTAAAAGACGGAAAATGGTGCCAGGTAATTGCTGGTGAGATCGGGGGATTGACAGATATTCGATCTCATGGTATAATGAACTTATGACCTATGACATAGGTCATAGGTCATGACTTCTTCCAATGCTACATGGAGGTAGACCTTGAGTATCCTACTGAGCCCAATAAAATCCAGGCGGGTGGTTGAAGCCGTCGTGGAAAGGCTCGAAGAGCCCATTCTAGACGGAACCGTGGCCGAAGGTGAAAAACTCCCGTCGGAGGAGCAATTGGCTGCCCAACTTGGTGTAGGTCGCCGGGCGGTCAGAGAAGCCCTCAAGGTCTTGGAGACGAAAGGCCTCGTCGAAACGCAGATGGGGGTGGGCACTGTCGTGTGCCGCAATGACCTCAGCAATTTCCTCGATACCCTGGCCCGGAACATCAGTTCTTATCTTCGCGTGAACCGCGCCGAAGCGCGGCACGTCATGGAACTGCGGTTGCTTCTTGAGGGTACAGCCCTGGAAAAGCTAGCCCGATCTCCCGATCCTGAGCGGCTCGAGCGACTGGCCGAAACGGTGGAACAGCAGCGCGAGGCGCACAGCCAGGGTGATTATCAATCATACCAGATTTGGCATTTCCGGTTCCATCAAGAGATCGTTGACGCCCTGGCGAATCCGGTCATCAGCATGATCTATGGCCAAGTGATGTCGTTGATGCGCGATCCGATGGAAAAGTCGGGCAGTTACCCAGATCGTACCGAAACGTCCATTGGAGATCACCAGCGCCTCTTGGACGTGGTGCGCGATGGCTCAAAGGCCAACCTTCGCCACCTCTTGCAGCACCACCTCGAGGATTTTTTCGTCCATATGCAGGACGAGTAAACAGCTTCATGTTGAAAACGGGGTCCAGCATTGTGGCCTGGTATCAGTAGAGTTGTTCCGATGGGTCATATCGCAGGCTTGTGCCAAAGTGTTTGTGATGTGCGCCATAGGAGCGCGCCTGCCGCAGTGTCATAGGGACGGAGCAGACCATTCTCCTGAGCCTGGCCTCACGAATTAGCGTCTGTTTTTCGCCCGTTCGGAGAGGATTGACAGCTCCGCAATCTGACTGGCAAATGGCCAGTTGGAGAGAGGCAAAGGGGGTGGTGGTAGAATAGCGATCCTGGATTTCTCGCCCGAGAGGTGAACCGTGTCGTTCGCTTCCGAGTAATGAGGTTCAAGTAAACGCTCGCAGAAGGAGGAGGATTCGGAAATGTTTTCAAAAAACAGGGTAGCTTTGCTCAGTTCTCAAAGAGGGGGGATTTTTCCTGGCATCGATCATGGCGTCCCCCCCCGATATTTCGTGGCCGAACATGGTCGAGTTTACACACCTGCTGGCAAAACTCACAGGATGGTGCTGAAGGTATGAACGCTCGAGAACGATTTTTGCGGGTTATGAATTTCGAGACCGTAGACCGGCCCCCGGTTTGGGGGGTAGAGGTTGTGACCGAAGGTGCCATCAGGCGGTGGATACAAGGGGGACATTTCCCCATTGGCATGAGTTTGGCCGATGTCTTTCCCCTCGATCCT
>CAYVLO010000395.1:0-3622 GCA_964452125.1 uncultured Anaerolineaceae bacterium
AGGATGAGGAACGAGGGCTACCGGCTGGAATCCCCCGGGGGGCTGCCGCAGGGGTGCTGCGGGACAAGTTCGCGCGATTTGTGCGCCGGTTGACGCCGCCGGCAGGCGAATGCCCCTACCGGGAATTCGTCCAATGGCTAGAGGCACTGATTGGACCGGACCCTGCCCTCCAGTCATCCCGATTCCCCGCGCCTGAGGAGCCCACGTCTCTGCAGATTGTGAGACGGGTCCGCGAAGGTCCTGAGGAGAGCCGCGAGCGGGACATGGCCGCCTTGCAGAGCCTCAAGGATGTCCTGCGCGGGTTGGTCTGGGCAGAGGCAGCTCTCGCCACAGGGCAGGTAGGAGACTATCGCCGGTTCTTTGAGGAGTTGGTGGGGGCGATCGATGCCGCTCACTTCCAACTGCCTGTTCACCCGGAGCGGGAAGAGATCGTGGTCGCCGACGTGGTTCAGGCCCGTGGCGTCCCTTTTCGGGCCGTGGCGGTGTTGGGCCTGGCGGAGGGGGAGTTCCCAGCCACACTGGGCGAGGATGCCTTTCTACGCGATGCAGACCGGCGCCGTCTGCGGGAAGAGTTCAAACTGGATCTGGAGCCCTCCACCGAGAGTGCGGAGGTCGAGTTCTTCTACGAGACGGTGACCCGCCCGTGGGAGCGGTTGCTCCTGACGAGGCCGCGGCTGGCTGAAAACGGTGCGCTGTGGCAGGCTTCCCCCTATTGGGAGGAGGTGTGCCGGCTGGTGCGGACCGAGGTAATGACCCTCCGCAGCGAGAGCCTGCCCATACCCTCTCAGGCCGCGTCCTGGCCCGAGCTGATGGAAAGCCTGGCGCTATACCCTACCGACCACGCCGCACGGCAGTGGGCGGCGCAGGCTCGACCAGAGCACCATGCGTCCGTGGAGCTGGCGGCCCGCTTTTTCGATCTGCGACGGCGCGGCGCCGCAAGCCCCTTTGACGGCGATCTCACTGCCTGGCAGAGTGAGTTCTGCCAACGGTTTGGCCCTGACTACATCTGGAGCGCCAGCCGCCTGGAGACGTACCGCACCTGCCCTTACTTCTGTTTCGTGCAAAGGATTCTTGCCCTGGAGCCTCGCCCGGAACCCGCCGAAGGGCTGGACGCACGACAGCGGGGCAACATCTACCATCGTCTCCTGGAACGGGTCTATGAGGATCCCAGGGTCCGTGACCCGGCCGATCTGAACCAGCTTCTGGCAGTCCTGCCTGAGGTGGCTGCCGCGGTCCTCGACGCCGCACCTCGGGTAGAGGGGTTCCGCGAGACGGCCTGGTGGGCCCAGACCCGTGAGGAGATCCTCGACAATGCACGTCGCTCGCTGGAAGTCCTGGCTGCTTTGCCAGGCGACTTTCGGCCTCTCCAGCACGAAGCCGTTTTTGGCCGCGAGGGATGCCCTCCACTGGTTGTGCGTGATGGTGAGGACCGGTTCCTGCTGGGCGGCTACATCGACCGGGTGGACCGGTCGCCATCGGGGGACGTGCGGGTCATCGACTACAAGACCGCGGGCCCATCGTCTTATAGCAGAAAAGCGGTCACCGACGGTAAAAAACTCCAGCTGCCGCTCTATGCCCTCGCTGCCCGCGATGCCCTGGGGTTGGGCGACCCGGTGGATGGCTTCTACTGGCATGTCCAGCACGCCGAACAGAGTGGCTTTACCCTGAGTGGCTTCCACGGGGGGCCGCAGGGAGCCATGGACGTGGCGGTGGAACATGCCTGGCAAGCCGTGCGCGGGGTGCGCGATGGTCACTTTGCGCCCGCGCCGACCGATGGCGATTGTCCCTCCTACTGCCCGGCAGCCAGCTTCTGCTGGCACTACCATCCGGGTTTCAGGCGATAGGTCATGAAACTGCACCCGATCATGCCGATACACCCCATCGTAGCCCAGATGGAACCCAGCCCTGAGCAGGAACCAGCGGTGCTTGCCCGTGGTTGCGACGTCGTGGTCACTGCCGGGGCAGGGACGGGCAAGACCCGCACGTTGGTCGCCCGCTACCTTTCGCTGCTGGCCGAAGGCCTGCCGCCCCGTTCCATCCTGGCCATCACCTTCACCCGCAAGGCGGCTCGCGAGATGCGCAATCGGGTGCGGGACGAGATCCGCCGCTACCTCGAGAGGTCTGACCTGGAGGAAGAGGAGCGGGCGTGCTGGCAACAGCACTATCGGGCATTGGATGCGGCCCGGATCAGTACCATCCACAGCCTCTGCAGCGAGATCCTGCGGGCCCACCCGGCCGAAGCGGATGTGGATCCCCGCTTCGACGTCCTGGAGGAAGGGCAGGCTACCATCCTCTCCAACCGGGCGCTGGACCAAGCCATGGCCTGGGCTGCCGACGACCGCGAGGCAGTGACCCTCTTTCCCCTGATGGGCGAGCGCGGCCTGCGCGATACCCTGGCTCAACTTCTCAGGCAGCGCTTGGAGGCTGCCCCGTGGTTCGAGTCGCTGTCCGGACCGCTCTGGCTCCTGTGGGAAGCCGGGCTGCTGCCCTTGATCCAGGCGTTCGTTGAGGATCCCGGCGTGCGGGCTTCGTTCGCCGAACTGCTCTCCCTGCGGGAAAGTGGCACCCTGGATCGAGCCGAGGCCGCTGGTGACCGACTGGCAGATCCCTTGCGCCGGTTGCTCGCGCTGTGGGACGAGATCGTGTCCGCCCGGGAGACTGGGGATTGGGCAGCGGTATCGGTCCGGCTGGAGCCCCTGCGAGACTCGATGAAGCAGTTGGGAAAGGCGGAAAACTGGCGGCCGGCAGATCCCAAAGCCGCCATCCGCGAGTTGCAAGCAGCCTACGACGCACACACCGGCCTCTGGCAGGGAAAGGCCATCAACCTGGCTTTGGATCGCCAACTCGCGGAGGCCATGCCCCTCCTGAAAGTGCTTTTCAAGGAATCGTGGGCGGTCTATGCGCAGCTCAAGGCGGAGGGGCAGGCGCTGGACTATGACGACCTGGAGGCAGGTGCCCTGGCCCTCCTCCGAAGGGATGGAGCCGTTCGTGCCCGCTGGCAACAGGAATTCCAGGCCATCCTCGTCGACGAGTTCCAGGACACCAACCAGCGGCAGCGGGACCTGGTTGCCCTGCTCGATGATGGGGCTGGCAAGGTGTTCATCGTCGGCGATGCCAAACAGTCGATCTACCGTTTCCGCGGCGCCGACGTGGCGGTTTTCCGCGGAGAACGCCAACGGATCGAGCAGAACGGGGGCAGACACTTCCCCTTGGCGACCTCCTATCGAGCTCACGAGGCCTTGGTCGTGGGCCTGAACGACCTGCTCCGGTCCGTGTTGGCCGAAGACGCGGACCCGGCCCGGCCCTGGGTCGAACCTTTCGCTCCCCTCGACCCCTACCGCCAGGACCCGGTTCCTGGTGTTGTCGCCCCGTACATCGAACTGCATCTGGCAGTGGGAAGTAAGGCCAGCGGCGGGTTAGAGCGTGCTGCTGACGCCCTCGCCGAGCGCATTGTCGCCCTCGTGGAAGGTGGCCGGGAAGAGGGCAATGGCAGTCGCCCCACCCTCGGCTATGGCGATGTGGCTATCCTCTGTCGCGCCTCTCGCTCGTTCTCCGCTTACGAGGATGCTCTGGAGCGGGCAGGAGTGCCTTTTCTGACCGTATCGGGCCGGGGTTTCTATGA
>CAYVLO010000396.1:0-1306 GCA_964452125.1 uncultured Anaerolineaceae bacterium
CCCCTGCAGTCGGGCCAGGTCCCGCTCAACAACCTCGAAACGCTGGGAATAGTCGCGCATTTGCGAGCCAAAGATGATGTCTCGAATGCGCTCCACGTCTTGGGAATGGGACGGCAGTTGTTCGCTACTCATGATCTCCTCCTCCGCCTGCTTTTAAATTTCGTGCGGTGCATCCAGGTCGATGTCCCTGGCCGGCTTGCCCGTCGAATCTACTGGGCCAGGAAACGATAGCCCAGCCCCCTTTCTGTGGCAATGTACTGCGGCTCCCGTTGCCCGCCCTGGATCTTGGACCGCAACCGGTGGATGTGCACCCGCAGCGTGTCCTCATATACCTGTTCCAAAGGCCAAAGGCGACGAAGGAGAAAATCGGTGGTGACGATGCGGCCCGAATTGCGCATCAGGATGTACAGAAGCTTGGCCTCGGTAGGGGTCAGGGCCACAGGGTGGTCCTCTACGATCACCTGCTGGTGGCCGAAATCCACGGCCAGTCGTTCGTCGACCTTGATGACCGATTCGAGAGCATAGGCAAAGTCGCCAATGCGCCGCAGCACCCGCTGGACGCGGGCCACCAACTCGCGAGGGCTAAACGGCTTGGTAATATAGTCCTCGGCATAATGCTCGATGCCCCGGATCACGGTTTCTTCTTCATCCACGGCCGTAAGCATGATCACAGGTAGATCGCTATACGATTGAACAGTTTGGCAAAACTCAAAGCCATCCATGCCTGGCATATTGATGTCGATAATGGCCAGATGAGGGAGACCTCGGATCTCCAGCAGATCCAACGCCTGCTGGCCCGACATGGCCGTCCACACCTCAAAACCAGCTCCCTCAAGTTTGTCTCGCACCAAACGCAAGACTACAGGATCATCGTCAACGACCAAGATGCGTTGAGAAAAGGAGACCAGCACCCGCCCTCCCAGGCACTCCTGACCGCGTAGATCCCGACCTTGATGGTACCAAAGAGATGTTACGATTTGGCTTACGACTGTCGGGATCCAGCGGCTATGTTCACCGGCAGGCAACGTCGTTTTATCATTGCCGCCGGTTACGCGAACATTATAGCAGGTCCCCCCAGCAAAGTCAAGGAAGCGGTTGTACGCTCGAGCCCTCCTCCATGTGGCCGCAGAGTCTAACTCTGCGCCTGTGCTCGGCCTGGATCGCCAGATCCAGGCCCTACGTGCTGGATGACCACCAAAGACTATCCGGCCGCTCTGCCATGCCGGAGATCTGGCGATCTCCGGCGAGCCATCTTAATGCAAATCGAAATGTTTGGCGGGTATCCTCTTACTTGATGGCAGGTTCC
>CAYVLO010000396.1:1316-3606 GCA_964452125.1 uncultured Anaerolineaceae bacterium
CGGATGTCGGTGCAAGCAGAACTTGCCCACTCCGAAATTTGGCTCACCGTTCCCGAGATGGGGATGGCCCCTGGCTCGCCTGCGGCCCCCATGACCGAGCGGCCTTAATGCAAATCGAAATGTTTGGCGGGTATCCTCTTACTTGATGGCAGGTTCCGCTCAATCGGAGCCAGCACCCGTCGGTGTTGGCCACTCTGCCCTGGCCTGGGCAGGCGCGTTCCAAGCGCAAAAAACACACAGGAGGGGGAATATGTTAAAGGAGTTCCGAGATTTCATTGGGAAGGGCAACGTCCTCGATCTGGCCGTAGCCGTAATCATTGGCGGCGCATTTGGGGCGATCATCACCTCTCTGGTCGATGATATTATCATGCCCATCGTGGGCGCCCTGTTGGGCGGTCTGGATTTCACCGCATTGTCTATCCAAGTGGGCGAGGCAATGATCAACTATGGCAATTTCATCCAGGCCACCGTGCTGTTTGTGATCATCGCCTTTATCCTATTCCTGATTGTGCGCGCCTACAACAAGGTGAAAGCACAACCTGAACCAGCCGCCCCAGCGGAACCCTCGAACGAAGAAAAGTTGCTTGCCGAGATCCGCGACCTTCTCAAGTCGCGCTAAGCCAGCCCAGGCAGGGAAGCGTTCGGACCCCTGCATCTCTAGCCCGAACATCTACAGACCGAAAAGGAAGGAAATGCACCACATGGACGAACTGGTGAAATTGGTAACCCAAAAGACGGGCCTTTCGGAGGCCCAAGCCCGGCAGGCCGTCGACACGGTCATCGGCTATCTTAAAGACAAATTGCCGGCGCCTGTGGCCAGCCAGATTGATGGGCTGCTCAAAGGGGGCAGTGGAGGAAAGGACCTGGGAAGCCTCGCCAAGGGCGTGGGCAACCTCCTGGGCAAAAAATAGACAGCTTTCTGCCAAATCAAAAGAGGCGGCGTCAGGAAAACGGAGTGGTACCCCCCCACCACTCCGTTTTCTATTGGGGGCACGCCCGCGCCAATCGATCGCCAATCTGGATTCAACAGGCTAGAAATAGGATTGGAGTTCGCCCCGACGCCTCACATCGACGCTGGCGCAGTGAAACCCGCCGCCAATGGTCGAAAAATTCCAGAAACTGCACGGGATCGGCGCAAATCCCCACCCCTTGAGGGCCTGGATGAGGCGATCCTCCCCTTTGGAAACGATCACCCGTTTTTCATCCAGCATCAACACGTTCATGCAAATCCACCGGCTGCAATTGTACATGGGGCGGCTCTCGGGCATCATTGGCTCCGGGCACACCAGGATGTCCCAGCCGCTCTTTCCAAACATCTCGGGCACCCGCTGGATGCGTTCGGGGTTGATCAGCAGTTTGCCCGGCGCCAGCGGATAGAAGGTGGCGTCTATGTGCATGGGGTGGGTGTCATAAACCTCTATCTCGTGAACGCGATACTCGGGGCCCAGGTGCCGCTGCAGCCAGTCGATGCCAAAGCGATTGCAGCAACTGCTTTGGGCCACAAACAGATCGCGCCCGCACTTGATGGCATCGGCTGCATCGAACAGGGGCTCGAACTCGGTCAGAATGGTTCGCATGGGCTCGCCCTCTTGCGGCGCGACAAACCCCTCCACATAGCTCTCCTGGCTCAGTTGTGGCCTGGGCGCCGACACCCATCGGGCCCCAGCCCGAAAATACTCCTTGCACAGGTCTTTGTAGGCGTGGGTTTCGTGGTAGCGGGAACGCCAGCCCATGGGCGTCTCGATGATCTGATCGCCGATGATGAGCAGCACATCCCGCGGCATCAACGCGTAGCAACTGCTCTTGCTCTCGAAATCGGGCGTGGCGAACGGCCGCGAAAAATCGTACGGCGTGGGCTGCCGCACCGTCACCCCCTCCGCCTTCAGAATGCAGATAAACTCGTCGAGGTCCTTCTGCGCCGCATCCAACAGCTCCTGGGGCCAGGGGCTGCCTCCATGTTGCTTGTGGAAATCCCACAGATCCGGGCGGTGCAAGGTGGCCTCCAGGATCACGTCCCAGGGCGGAACCAAGGCGCCCTCCACCGTACCGACGATGATTTCCTCCAGGGGGTCCCATTCATTGTGGGCATTGACCACGGGATACGAGGGATCGTCCATGATGCTCTCCTCTCATCGAGCGTGAACTGTGGGCGCGCTACCACTGCATTCTGGACCCGGGTGCCAGGGCCCCCTCATCCTAACACCCAATGCGCGAAAGGTCAATTCGCGGCACCCAAGCGCCAGCAATTCTCGGTATGGCCCACGCGAATCCCACATTGCTGCTGAGAGCT
>CAYVLO010000397.1:0-3596 GCA_964452125.1 uncultured Anaerolineaceae bacterium
CGCGTTCTTTGCGTCCAGGCCCGATGGACGCTTGGGTTTCCCCCCGCTCTGTGGTATAATCCCCCTCCAATCGAGCCGGGTGGCTCGAGTTTTTTCAGCGGTCGTTACCCAAACTGAGAGGGATCGTGGATCAACAGTTGGAGCGGATTTTGCCCACGGTGAGCAAGCCGGCGCGCTACACCGGAGGGGAATGGAATAGCGTGGTCAAGGACTGGGAAGCCTGCGATGTGCGCTGGGCCCTGGCCTTTCCCGAGACCTACGAAATCGGCATGTCCAATCTGGGCATGGCTCTTCTATACGACATCCTGAACGGGCAGGAAGGGGTGCTTGCCGAGCGGGTCTATGCGCCCTGGGTGGATATGGAGCAGGCGATGCGAGCCGCCGGCCTGCGCCTCTTTGCGCTGGAGAGCCACCGCCCCCTGGCCGAATTTGACCTGATCGGCTTTAGCTTGCCCTACGAACAGCTTTACACCAACCTATTGAATATGCTCGATCTGGCCGGGTTGCCCATCATGGCCGCCGAGCGCGATGCCCACCATCCCTTGGTGATTGCCGGGGGCGGAGCGGTCTTTAATCCCGAACCGATGGCCGACTTTGTCGACCTGTTCGTGTTGGGCGACGGCGAAGAGGTCGTGGTGGACATCACCGAGGCCGTGCGCCGCGCCAAGCAGCAAGGCGCGAGCCGTGAAGGGTTGCTAAGGCAGTTGGCTCAGATCCCCGGGATCTATGTGCCCCGCTTTTATGCGGTCGACTATCGCCCCGACGGCACCATCGCCGGGGTTCAGCCCACAGTGCCCGAAGCGCAGATGCCGGTGCGCAAGCGGATCGTGGCTACCCTGCCGCCGCCGGTGACCCGGCCTGTGGTGCCCTACATCGAGACGGTCCACAACCGGGCAGCCATCGAGATTCAGCGCGGCTGTACCCGCGGCTGCCGCTTTTGCCATGCGGGGATCGTCTACCGACCGGTGCGCGAGCGCCCCGTGGCAGAGGTCTTGGAGGCCATCGACGCCCTGGTGGCCCAGACCGGCTATGAGGAGATTGCGCTGCTGTCGCTCAGCTCCAGCGATTATCGCCCCATCGAGACGCTGATCCGCGAACTGGTGGCCCGCCACGGCGACCGGCACCTGTCGGTTTCGCTGCCCAGCCTGCGCATCGATTCGGTGTCGGTGGATCTGATGGAGCAGCTTCAGGCCACCGGGCGACGATCCAGCTTTACCTTTGCCCCCGAGGCGGGCACCGAGCGCTTGCGCGGGGTAATCAACAAGCCGATTGCCGATGAGGATCTTCTGGCTGTGGTCGAAGAGGTCTATAGCCGGGGCTGGAAGACGATCAAGCTCTACTTTATGATCGGCCACCCCACCCAGACCCTGGAGGACATAGCCGCCATCGTCGATCTGGCGATACGGGTGCGCGATGTGGGGCGGCGGGTGCTGGGGCGCAAGGCCCAGGTCCATATCGCCGTGTCGACCCTGGTGCCCAAATCGCACACTCCCTTTCAATGGGTACCCTTGGCCAGCGAAGAAGAGGTGCGCCAACAGCAAGAGTATCTGAAGGAACACCTCCGCGGGCCGGGCCTCAAGCTGAACTGGAATCGCTACCAGGAGACCCTGCTCGAGGCGGCGCTCTCCCGCGGCGACCGGCGCCTGGGGGCCGTCATCCACCGGGCCTGGCAGCTTGGCGCGCGGTTCGACGGCTGGGGCGATCAGTTCAAGGTCGAGGCCTGGCGCGAGGCCTTTCGAGAGGCCGGCCTGGAGGTGGGCTTTTACGCCTGGCGGCAGCCCGACCTGGAGGGGGTGCTACCCTGGGATCACCTGGACCCGGGCGTCAGCAAGCGGTTCCTGATCCAGGACTATCAGGCCTCGTTGCGTGGCGAGAGCCGGGGCGATTGCCGCGAGCAGTGCTATGCCTGTGGTATCCTGACGGCCTTTGGTCGGCAGCGGGCCGGCCTGGCGGACGATGCCTGGGGCTGCCCGCCGGTGAGGCCTGACGGTGAATAGGAACAGCGAATGACGAACGACACTCCGGTCTATCAGCGCATCCGGGTCCAGTTTGGCAAAGGGGACCCGCTGAAATACATCTCTCACCTGGACCTGGCCCGCACCTGGGAGCGGGTTTTCCGCCGGGCCGGGCTGCCTGTGGCCCATTCGCAGGGGTTTAACCCCCGCCCGCGCTTTCAGATTGCCGCGGCGTTGCCGGTGGGCGTGACCGGAGAGGGCGAGCTGCTCGACATCTGGCTGTCTGACCCTCTATCTCCTGAGCAGGTGACCGAGCGCCTGCGCGCCGCAGCGCCGCCTGGCCTGGGAATCGGCCATGCCGAGGAGGTCGAACTGGCAACCCCCTCGCTGCAGTCTCAGATGCAAGCCGCCGACTACCGGGCCGTGGTCCACAGCAATGAGTCGGTCGAAGGCCTCCGGGTGCGCATCCAGGAATTTCTGGCGCTGCCCTCCTTGCTGCGCCCCAGGCAACACAAGGGGAAATGGCAGACCTATGACCTGCGGCCCCTGGTGCAGACCCTGGAGGTGGAAGCGGGGGAGGGACAGGAGCGCGTGCTTTCCATGCGCTTGCAGGCCAACGCCCAGGGCGCGGGCCGGCCCGATGAGGTGCTCGATGCCCTCGGCCTGGCCCCGGCGACCCGGTCGATTGTCCGAACCAACCTTTGCCTCGAGTTTGACAAATAGCCAAGAGATGATATAATTTATTTTTGCAGGCTCAGCGGCGGGGTCTTGCCGATCCCTCCGCTTATTGATGTGTTGGAACCCAAAGCCGTGGTTGGAGGAAAGTCCTCATGTATGCAGTTGTCAAGACAGGTGGCAAGCAGTACCGTGTCAGTCCTGGCGATACCATCGACGTCGAAAAGTTGCCCTACGAAGTAGGCGAGCAGATCGAGCTACCCCAGATCCTGTTGGTGGCCAAGGACTCGGCCGTCGAGATCGGGCGGCCGTTGGTGGAAGGCGCCAAGGTCAAGGCCACGGTCACTCGCCAGGCCCGAGGTCGCAAGGTCGTAATTTTCCGACATCGATCCAGCAATCGCTATCGCCGCAAAAAAGGTCATCGGCAGCACTTTACCCGGCTGCGGATCGACGAGATTGTGGCGTAACGGGGATAGAGAGGTAGAGAGATGGCACACAAAAAAGGCGGTGGCAGCAGCCGAAATGGCCGTGACAGCAAGGCCAAGAGGCTGGGTATCAAGCGCTTTGACGGAGAACAGGTGAACTGCGGCACCATCCTTGTCCGGCAGCGCGGTACCAAGTTCAAACCGGGCAACAATGTGGGGCTGGGACGTGATTACACGATCTTTGCCACCATTGATGGATATGTGAGATTTGAGACGATCCGCGATAAACGCCAGCAGATCAGCGTTTACCCGGAGCGTGTGTCGGCGTAGAAAGGCATAGCATGAAAGAAGGAATTCACCCCAAGTATTTTCCGAAAGCCAAGGTCGTGTGCGCGTGTGGCAACACCTGGGAGACCGGGGCCACCCAAGAGGAGATCCGCACCGACGTCTGCTCTGCCTGCCACCCCTTTTTCACCGGTGAGCAGCGCATCGTGGACACCGCCGGTCAGGTTGAGCGCTTTATGCGCCGCTTGGAAAGGCG
>CAYVLO010000398.1:0-3594 GCA_964452125.1 uncultured Anaerolineaceae bacterium
CGAATTGCACGAATTCCACGAATTTCTCTCGCCGGCTTTCGTGCCAATTCGTGAAATTCGTGGCAGATTGGCAATATCCCCGCAACTGTTACATACGCCCCGTGATACCCGGCCAAGCGATTTTCGTCGCAACACCCGAGTAGGGCTTTGGCGCTCTGAACTCGAGATCTACAAATGGGCACAAGATCTGGCAGGGAGGATTATATGGGCGACTGGACAGAAACGGCTAGCGTGGTGATTATCGGCGGGGGGATCATGGGCGCCAGCACAGCCTACCATCTTGCCCAGAAGGGCTGCCGCGATGTGATAATCGTGGAACGGGATTTACTGGCGCAAGCGTCTACCGGTTTGAGCGCGGGCGGAATTCGGCAGCAGTTTTCTCATCCGGCCAACATCCGCCTATCTCAGGAATCGGTCCGCATTTTTGAGCGGTTCCAGGAGCTGTTCGGCGTCGACATCGAGTTCCGCCAGGTGGGCTATCTGTTTCTGGCCCAACGCGCAGACACCTGGCAGGAATTTCTCAGCAATGCCGAAATCCAGCGGCATCATGGCGTACCCGTTGAGGTCCTGACGCCTGATGAGCTCAAACTCCGCTGGCCCTATCTGACCGTAGACGACCTGCAAGGCGGCACCTTTTGTGCGGAGGACGGATACGCCGACCCGTACATGGTAGCCATGGGATTTGCCAACGCGGCGCGGAGGCTGGGTGTACACATCGAGGAACAGACTCTGGTTACCGGCCTTCAGATCCAGGGTGGCAGGATAGTGGGTGTAGAGACCTCTCGAGGCTCGATCTCGGCCCCGGTGGTAGTGAACGTTGCCGGGGCGTGGGGCGCCCAGGTGGCGCGCATGGCCGGTATCGAGCTTCCGATCCAGCCCTTTCGCCGCCAGGTTTTTGTAACCGAGTCTTTCGAGCCGATCCCCAAACCCGTACCCATGATCCTCGACATGGAGCCTGCCTTTTACTTTCGGGGCGAAGGGCCTGGCGTTCTTATGGGCATGAGCGATCCTGAGGAACCCTCAAGCTTTGCCACCCATGTCGATTATGCCTTTCTCGAACAAGTCGTGGAACACGCGATCCACCGCGCCCCGATCCTGGAAGATGCAGAAATCCGAAATGGATGGGGAGGGTTGTATGCCATCACCCCCGACGATAACCCCATCATTGGCCCCCTGCCCGATATCGAGGGACTGTTTTGCGCTGCAGGATTCTCGGGTCATGGGTTTCAACAGGCGCCTGCGGTCGGCCGCATTGTGAGTGAACTCATCCTGGATGGTCGAACAGATTTCGATCTCGAGCCTTTTGGGTACGATCGATTCGACCGCATCAGCGGCAAATCGGAAACTCGCGTGGTGTGACAGGGCAAAGGCGCAACCGATCAGCGGGGGCTCGCTAGGGCCCTGGCCTGGCCTTTTGCCCAGGTTGTATCGGTGGGCTTTTTGTTGTATAATCTCCGTACAAGGCTCCGCGTTTCGCCGCGAGGGCTGACAGCGCCGTCAGACCAAGAGAGAGGCAAACCATGGATCTACGCATCACAGAGCATCCCATTCTCCCGGCTGAGACCCGGGAGAGGGTCGAGTTTTACTGGCAAGGGCAGAAGCTCACCGGCTATCAAGGCGAGACGGTGGCTTCTGCCCTTTTTGCCAGCGGCATCCGTATCTTTGGGCGCCATGCCAAGGACGACGCTCCCCAGGGGATTTTCTGCGCAAACGGCCAATGCTCCCAATGCCTGGTTCTCGCCGATGGCAAGCCGGTCAAATCGTGCATGGAGATGGTCCGGCCCGGCATGCGCGTCGAACCAGCCGAGGGCCTGCCCGAGCTGCCTCCCGTCGAACCCGAACTGAACCTGAACCCCATCCAGGAGATCGAGGTGGCGGCCCTGATCATCGGCGGCGGTCCCTCGGGACTCTCGGCAGCCATCGAGCTGGCCCAACACCTGCCCCGGCAACAGGGAGCGGACGGCGCCCAGGTGCTCCTGGTCGACGACAAGCCCAAGCTGGGCGGCAAGCTCGTGCTCCAGACCCACCGGTTCTTTGGCTCGACCGATGCCGTCTATGCCGGGACGCGGGGCATCGACATCGCCACCAAACTTGAGGCGGCGGTGCGAGAGCAAGGCTGTGTGGACGTGTGGGTCAACAGCACAGCAGTAGCCGTGTACAGCGACGGCAAGGTGGGCATCCTGCGCGACGGCGAACGCTATGTCCTGGTCAAGCCCCAGGCGCTGCTGGTGGCCGCCGGCGCCCGGGAGAAATCGCTGGCCTTCCCGGGCAACACCCTCCCCGGCGTGTATGGCGCGGGGGCCTTTCAGACGCTGGTCAACCGCGACCGGGTACGGGCCGCGGAAAGGCTCTTTATCGTCGGCGGGGGCAACGTCGGCCTGATTGCCGGCTACCACGCCCTGCAGGCCGGGATTGCGGTCGTAGGCCTGGTGGAGGCGCTGCCCGAGTGCGGCGGCTACAAGGTACACAAGGACAAGCTGGCCCGCATGGGCGCGCCCATCTACACCTCCCACACCATCCTCAGCGCCAACGGTCCGCAGGCGGTCGAGTCGGTGACCATTGCCCAGATTGACGACCGGTTCCAACCCATCGCGGGCACCGAGCGGTCGTTTGCGTGCGACACGGTCCTCATCGCCGTCGGGCTGGATCCGGTGGCCGAATTCTACACCAAAGCGCGGGAATTTGGCCTGCCGGCCTTTGTCGCCGGCGACGCCGAAGAGATCGCCGAAGCCTCGGCGGCCATCTTCTCCGGCAAGATCAAGGGCCTGGAAATCGCCCGGTTCCTGGGCTATGAGGTGGGCGAGGTGCCGCCCGACTGGCGCCACATGGCCGAGATCCTGAAATCCAAGCCCGGCGCGACCGAGGAGGAAAATCCTCCAAAAGAGGAAACCGGCGTTTTCCCCGTGTTCCACTGCAACCAGGAGATCCCCTGCAACCCATGCACGTCGGTCTGCCCCCACCATCTGATCCACATCGACGAGACCGATATTCGCAAACTGCCCGAGTTTCGTCAAGCCGAGGCCGCCTGCATCGGCTGCGAGCGCTGTGTGGCCATCTGCCCCGGCCTGGCTATCACCCTCGTCGACAATCGAGAAAACGCAGAGGAACCTCTGGTCACCATTCCGTACGAGTTCCCCAAAGAGAGCCTCCAACCCGGCGACACCGTGACCGTGCTGGACACCGAAGGCAACGCCCTGGGCCAGGTCAAGGTGGCACGAGTCCGCTCAGTCAAGGCCTTTGACCGGACGACCCTGGTCCAGGTCCGGGCGCCCAAAGCCTACGCCAAGCAGATCGCCGGCCTGCGCGTCCAGGAAGAGCCGGTCACCCAGCCCATGGACCAGTATGTGCAGCGGATCACCGACGACACCATCGTGTGCCGCTGCGAGCGGGTGACCGCCGGTGAGATCCGCGCCCTCATCCGGCAGGGCTACCGCGACGTCAACGAGATCAAGGCCGTGACCCGGGCCGGCATGGGCGCCTGCGGCGCTAAAACCTGCACTCCATTGATCCACCGCTTGTTCCGCGAGGAGGGCATTGCCGAGGACGACGTGGTGCCCAACACCGATCGTCCCCTCTTTATCGAGGTTCCTCTGG
>CAYVLO010000399.1:0-3572 GCA_964452125.1 uncultured Anaerolineaceae bacterium
ACGGGATCCAGTCCCAACTGACAAGATGGGCATGGTATGGGCGACGCATGCGTCGCCCATACCATGTACGCCCGCGGCGGGGGTGACAATCAAAACGCCATGTTTTTATGCAATCTTAACCCCAAAAACCTGGACAAAGCCTTGACAAAGTTCAGGGGCGGTGCTATACTACACTCGCAACTTGAGCCCAACGTACCAAGGAGGAGACCTAACGTGACCATTCGAGTGGTGACGGACAGCAACTGCGATCTGCCCCCAGATCTGGTGGAGCAACACGGCATCGCCGTGGCACCGCTCCACATCAACGTGGGCCGGGATAGCTATCTCGACGGCGTCGAAATGTCGCGCCAGCAATTCTACGAAGGCCTGCCTTCCTTTTCAGCAAAAAGGCCTGAGCCAAGTGTTGCATGGAGGCACAGCATCGATTGTGAATGAGCGAGGCGGTCCCTTTTTCAACCTAAAGGCCGTGGTGCAGCAAACCGGCCTGCAACCCGACACCCTGCGGGCCTGGGAGCGCCGTTATGGCCTGCCCTCCCCGGAGCGGAGCGCGGGCGGTCACCGGCTGTACACCCAAGAGGACATCGACACCGTCCGCTGGTTGATGGCCCGCCAGCGTGAAGGATTGGCCATCCGCCGGGCCGTCGATCTGTGGCGACAGATAGAGTTCGAGGGGCGCGACCCCCTGGCGGACGCCCCGGCCAAGGCCGCCCCATCCGAGGCGATGCCGGCGGTGGGCGAGACCCTCATCGAACTGCGCCACGGATGGCTGGGCGCCTGCCTGGCCTATCGCGAGCGAGAGGCCGAGCAGGTTCTGGCCCAGGCCTTTGCCCTCTATTCTCCGGAAGTGGTGGTGTTGGAGGTGCTGCAAAAGGGGTTGGCCGAGATCGGCGATGGCTGGTACCGCGGCGACGTGAGCGTCCAGCAGGAGCACTTTTGCACGGCGCTGGCCCTGCGCCGGCTCGAGGCCCTGATCCTGGCCTGCCCGCCGCCCACCCGACCGGAGCGCATCCTGACGGCCTGCCCGCCCGGCGAGGAGCACAGCCTGGCCCTGTTGCTGGTCACTTTTCTGTTGCGGCGCAAGGGCTGGGATGTGGTTTACCTGGGCGCCAACGTGCCCCCCGATAGGCTGGAGGCGACCATTGCCTCCACGCGGCCCCAGTTGGTGGTCCTGACAGCCCAGCGTCTGCCTGCTGCGGCGTCGTTGCGGCGCATGGCCCACCAGGTGCAGGCCGAGGGGGTGGCAGTGGGCTTTGGCGGCCGGGTGTTTACCCTGTTGCCCGACCTGCGGGCGCGGATCCCCGGCCACTTTTTGGGCGAGCGCCTGGAGGAGGTGACCGATCGGGTGGAGGCGCTGCTGGCGGCGTCCCGTCCCATCGTCCAGGCGCTGCCCCTGACCGAGCCGCAGACTGAGGCCTGCGCCCACCTGCATCAGCACCAGGGCGCCATCGAGGCCCAGGTGGATCGGGAGCTGGGTTTGCTGGGCATCCGTCCCGACCACCTGTCCATTGCCCATCGTGAGCTGGCGGCCAACCTGTGCGCGGCCCTTGAGCTGGGCGATAGCCGCTGGCTGGGCGGCGATCTGCATTGGCTGCGCGGCCTTTTGGACAACTATCGGTTGCCGTCCGGCCTGCTGCGGGAGTATCTCCGGGCGTACCGGTCCGCCGTCGGCGAGCAGCTTGGCTCTCAGGCAGAGCCAGTTGTGGCCTGGTTGGACGAGGCGATGGCCGCCCACAGTTGGTAGGTCACGGGAATAAAGGAGGAAGGGGTATGCGCGTCATTATCACCGGAGGCACGGGCCTGATCGGCAGCGCCCTGGCCCAAAACCTGGTTTCCGATGGATACGAGGTCATCATCCTCACCCGCTCGCCCAAGCGGGCGACGGGCCTGCCCGCCGGCGTGCGCGCCGAGGGCTGGGACGCCCGCACGGCCGACGGCTGGGGCAAGTGGGTCGAGGGGGCGACCGCCATCGTCAACCTGGCGGGGGCCAGCGTGGCCGGCGAGGCCTTTCTCCCCGCTCGCTGGACCGACGAGCGCAAGCGGTTGCTGCGCGACAGCCGCATCCGCGCCGGCGAGGCGGTGGTCGAAGCCGTGGAGCGGGCCGAACAAAAGCCCGGGGTGGTCATCCAGGCCTCGGGGATCGGCTACTATGGCTTTCACGGCAACGAGGTGCTGGACGAAGGGGCGCCCCCCGGCCACGACTTTTTGGCCCGGCTGGCGGCGTTCGAGTGGGAACCCTCCACCGCGGCCGTCGAGGCCCTGGGCGTGCGCCGGGCCGTCGTCCGCACCGGCGTGGTGTTGGCCACGGAGGGCGGCGCCCTGCCCCGCCAGCTTTTGCCCTTCCGCCTTTTTGTCGGCGGGCCCATGGGCAGCGGCAAGCAGTGGGTGTCCTGGATCCACCTGGTCGATGAGGTGGGCGCCATCCGCTTCCTGATCGAGCATCCCGAGGCCGAGGGGGCGTTCAACCTGGCGGCGCCTGGAACGGTGACCAACGCCCAGTTTGCCCAGGCCATCGGCCGCGTCTTGAAGCGGCCCTCCCTTGTGCCCTTGCCCGGGTTCGTCATGAAGATGGCCTTTGGCGAGGTGGCCGAGATCCTGCTGGAGGGACAGCGGGCCGAGCCCCGCCGTCTGCAAGAGCTGGGCTACCGCTTTCGCTTTTCCGACGCCGAGGCGGCGCTGCGAGACCTGGTGGGATGAGCCGTCGCGTCGTGGTCGTCGGCGCCGGCGTGGGCGTGGGCGGACTGTTACAAGACCACCGAGGTTTTTCTGCCTTTGCCTCCGGTGCAAACCTCGGAGGTCTGGATAGGTACTTGCCAAGCGATCTATCATAAGGAGATGAACGACATGGCAAAGAAATTAATGCAAGGCACAAAAGCCCCCGATTTCACCCTGACGGACAGCGAGGGGCGGGAGGTGACGCTGTCGGAATTCCGCGGCAAGTTCGTGGTGCTGGTGTTCAACCGCGGCTTTCAGTGACCCTTCTGCCGCCGGCACATGGCGCAGTTGCGCCAGGAGTATGACGAGTTCACCCGCCGGGGCGCGGAGGTCATCGCCATCGGCCCTGAGGAACCCGAGGCCTTTACCGAGTATTGGCGCGAGCACGAGATGCCCTTCATTGGGGCGGCCGATCCGACCCACACCGTGGGCGATCTGTACTATCAGGAGGTCAACCTCCTCAAGTTGGGCCGCATGCCGGCGATGATGATCATCGACAAGCAGGGCACGATTCGCCGCGCCCACTATGCCGGCTCGATGCAGGACATCCCCCACAACGACGAGGTCCTGGCCCTGCTGGACGAGCTGATCGCCGAGGAAGCCCAGCCCTGAGGCCTGGTCACGAATTTCGCGAATTACACGAAATTACCGACGCGCGTCGTAGGGGCGAGGCATTCCGGAGATGGTTGTGCGCCGCCGGAGGGACCGTCCCAGGGGCAAACAATGCCCTGTCCACGGGTTCCTGGGAATGCCTCGCCCGCCAAGGCTTGGGCGCGGCACGCCACGCCCGCATGGTTGTACGGGCGGGTCTCGTGCGTCGCTGGCGACGCGCACCCGCCCCTACGGGCGCCCTATGGAGC
>CAYVLO010000400.1:0-3563 GCA_964452125.1 uncultured Anaerolineaceae bacterium
CAATGGTGCCCACGTTGACGTGGGGTTTGGTTCGCTCAAATTTCTGCTTCGCCATGGTACGACTCCTTTTCTTCCGTCACTTGCCAGGGCCGGATCGGCCCACAAAACCGCGCCATTCTACAACAAAAGTAGATCCGGTGCAAATTTGAGAGGCGCGATCACCTGCGCCCGCCCATCAAGATCCTTTCCAGGACATCGGGGGGAACGGCATCATAATGATGAAACTCCATAGTAAACGTTCCCCGGCCCTGAGTCATCGAACGCAACTCGGTGGCGTATCCAAACATGACCGACAAAGGCACCGTGGCCCTGACCGCTTGCATGCCCAATCCTCTGGGCTGGAGCCCTTCGATCTGCCCGCCTCGGGAACTCAGGTCTCCGATCACGGCCCCGCTAAACTCATCCGGCGCCACGGCCTCGACGGTCATCACCGGTTCCAGTAACACCGGGGCTGCCTTTTCCAACCCATCCCGAAAGGCCATGGAGGCCGCCACCTTGAAAGCCAGCTCAGTCGAGGTCTCTTCATCAAAGGTGGCATCCACCAGGCTGACCCGTACGTCCACAATGGTATAGCCCGCCAGCACACCGCTATCGAGAGACTCACGCACCCCTGCTTCCACGGGGGCGGCGAACTGGGGCGGAAAGCGCGAGGATTTGAGTTCGTTTATAAACTCGAACCCCGTGCCCGACGGCAGGGGCGCCAACTGGAGCACCACATGCCCATACTGCTCCTTGCCCGCCAGGTGGCGCTCATATTCCGCCTCGCTCTCGACCGGCTTGCGGATCGTCTCCCGATAGGACACCTGGGGCTTGCCCACGTTGGCCATCACGCGAAACTCGCGCAGCATTCGATCGATCAGGACCTCCAGGTGCAATTCCCCCATACCGCTGACCAGCAGTTGGCCCGTCTGCTCGTCGGTGCGCACCCGAAAGGTGGGATCTTCTTCGGCCAGATGGGCCAGCGCATCGTTCATCTTGTCCCGGTCTGCCTCGGTCCGCGGCTCAATCGCCACCGAGATAACCGGTTCGGGGAACTTGATCGACTCGAGAATCACCTGCTGGTTCATATCACACAGGGTCTCACCGGTAAAGGTGTCCTTGAGTCCCACCGTTGCAATAATGTCCCCCGCCGATACATCGGGCACTTCCTCGCGGCGGTTGGCATACATGCGCAACAACTTGCCCAGTCGCTCTTTGCGCCCCCTGACCGAGTTAAAGACCTGCCCCCCCGCCTGGGCTCGGCCCGAGTAGACCCGCAGATAGACCAGGCGCCCCACATAGGGATCCGACACCACCTTGAACGCGAGAGCGGCAAAAGGCTTGGTGTCGTCGGCGTAACACTTCCACTCGGTGCCTGTACGGGGGTTCACACCCACCATCGGCGGCACATCTATGGGTGAGGGCAAGTAGTCGACGATGGCATCCAAAACCGGCTGCACACCCTTGTTGCGCAGGGCCGACCCACAAAGGACGGGCACCAGAGCCCCACTCAAGGTGGCTACTCGCAGCGCCTGGCGTAGCTCATCGGCGGTGATCTCGGCCCCGTCCAGGTACTTTTCCATGATCCCGTCGTCGAACTCGGCCACCTGCTCCAGCAACAGCTCGCGCTGTTCCTGCACCAGGTCCACCAAGTCGTCGGGAATGGCTGTCGTCTCCTGAACGGTGCCCAGGTCGTCGGCGTAGCGGATCGCCTTCATGGTCAGCAGATCTACAAGCCCACGGAACCTATCTTCGGCGCCAATCGGCACCTGGATCGCCACAGGGTTGGATGTCAACCGTTCGCGGATCATGTCCAACGTCCGCGGAAAGTCAGCCCCCAGTCGATCCATCTTGTTAACAAAACAGATCCGAGGCACATGGTACCGGTCAGCCTGATGCCATACCGTCTCTGACTGGGGTTCGACCCCAGCCACTGCATCAAAGACGACAACCCCACCATCCAACACACGCAGGCTGCGCTGGACTTCGGCGGTAAAGTCAATGTGCCCCGGAGTGTCTACAATGTTGATCTGGCAATCTCGCCAGAAACAGGTCACGGCTGCCGAGGTGATTGTGATCCCCCGCTCCCGCTCCTGCTCCATCCAATCGGTTACGGTTGTCCCATCATCGACGTTTCCCAGGCGATGTGTGCGTCCCGTGTAAAAGAGGATTCGCTCGGTCGTCGTGGTCTTGCCCGCATCAATGTGGGCAATGATTCCGATGTTCCTCGTCCGCTCCAGCGAATAGGCCCTCGGCATGGGACAAACCTCAAAATGGCTTGAGATGAAAAACCAACTGCTCCCCCGATCATCAGGGGACGTTGGTCATCTCCTCACAACAGACAATCGCCGACGTTTACCAGCGATAATGGGCAAACGCGCGATTGGCCTCGGCCATTTTGTGAGTGTCTTCACGTCGCTTGACCGTGGCGCCGGTGTTGTTGGCCGCATCCAAAAGCTCGTTGGCGAGCTTTTCGGCCATACTCTTGCCGGAGCGGTTGCGCGCCGTGCGAATGAGCCATCGAATGGCTAACGACAACCGACGACCAGGCTCCACTTCCACCGGCACCTGATAGGTGGCACCGCCCACGCGGCGGGGCTTGACTTCCAGGATCGGCGTTGCGTTCTTGATCGCCTGCTCAAATACATCCAGGCCCGGCCGCTTGGCTCGCGCCTCAGCGAGATCCAACGCGCTGTAAAAGATGTGCTGAGCGGTGCTCTTTTTCCCGTCCAACATCAGCCGGTTGATGAACTGCTGCACCAACACACTGTTATACTTGTAGTCAGGCTCGATCTCCCGTGCGGGAGGGCGATTCCGTCTCGACATAGTTCACTCCCCAATCCACTCACATACAACCCGTCGCGCCCCTCGGAGCGAACAGGGCCATGCGGCATTTAGTCCTTCTTGGGCATCTTGGCTCCATATTTGGAGCGGCCACGCCGGCGATTGTTCACACCACCCGAGTCCAATGCGCCACGGACAATATGGTAACGAACACCGGGCAAGTCCTTGACCCTGCCACCGCGCACCAATACCACCGAGTGCTCCTGCAACCCATGACCTTCGCCCGGGATATAAGCCGTCACCTCGGCGCCGTTGCTCAGACGCACACGGGCGATCTTGCGCAAGGCCGAATTGGGTTTCTTGGGCGTCATGGTGCGCACTTGGGTGCACACACCCCGCCGCTGCGGATTGCCCTTGGGTTGCTCAGTGGTCCTGCCTTTGAGGGCATTCAGGCTAAAAAGCAACGCGGGCGCCTTGGCTTTTTGCGCTTTGGGCTTTCGCCCCTTTCTCACCAACTGATTGATCGTAGGCAACTCGATCCTCCCTTACACTAACTTTCCGTATCGGACACTCGTTTTAGGCACACAGACGGCCACCGCAAACGGGCCGCGATGGCCTTCTGTAGTTGTTACATCGGTTATGAGCCCGAAATTCACTACATCGATTGGCGGCGCTTGACCCACGAACACTAAATTTAGCATAACTCCCGGCAAAAGTCAAATCCACTTTGACGCTGGACCGGGGCGGGTGTATTTCAACTTTCTGGGTGAGTTCGTTACACCCTTTGGGTGGTGAGTAGC
>CAYVLO010000401.1:0-3559 GCA_964452125.1 uncultured Anaerolineaceae bacterium
TGTGGCGGGAGGCCGGGGTGCCCCAAGGCGAGGCCGGGCGGGCGACGGGTGCGAGACGGCGGACGGTGGGCGGGCATGGCGGCCTCCTGGAATAGAATGTTTGTTCTATTGTAGCAGAGGGGGATCGCTGGGTCAATCAGGATGCGTTCTCAGGGGTGAACAGGGGCCGGGGGATGGAGGATGCGGCAGAGGTGCAGCACGCAGAGATCGTCTCCATCTCTTGATGCTTGACTGGGGTTGGCATGGTTAATATAGTATCGGCATGGGTAGTGGCGGGACTCAGTTTTGTCTGAGGGGCGATTGTTCGGCACGTAACGTAAGCGTCATTCCACGAGGACGGATTACGTTTTCAGAGATCACCTGCTCGCAGGCACCATCCATCCGTTCTAGAGAGACACAAAGTGGGTAACCATTACGTACCGCAGTACTATCTCAAAGGATTCCAGACCAGTGCCACGCCAGGGTGCATTTGGGCAGTTCGAGACGGCAGAGAGCCATTCCTCGTTTCAGTCAGCAACATCGCGCAAGAGAATCGCCTGTATTCGCCTGACCTAGAGCAGCAGCTGGCCAACGAGGTGGAAGGCCCAGCCAACGAGGTGATTCTGCGAATCCAGAACCAACAACCGCTGACGCCCGAACAGAAGCTAGTCCTCTCTAGATACCTAGAGCTAATCTGGAGAAGGGTCCCGGCACAGCGTGAATGGGCGAAACGCAAGTATCCTGAGATCAGCCAACCAATATATGAAAGAATTGAGTTGGCCCTACTAGAAAAACTTGAGAGCGCTAGTCCGGCCATGAAACCAAACTACCAGCGATCGCTCAGTAAGCTTGACGAATTGCGCCGGTCCGATGAAGAGGGTGATGAACACGCCAACGAGATCTGGTTGCAGACCCTGTCCCTTGACGTGACGCCTCGCTCGGCCGAGGCTCTGAGCAAGATGAGATGGTGCTTCATGGTTGCCCCCAGAAATAGCTATTACATCACCAGTGACAATCCGTTCTACTTCTTCCAGTCGATGGGCATAGGCAGGGTTGGTTCAGAGGTGAGCTTTCCCGTCACTCAAGGCGTCGCACTATGGGCTACATGGCGCAATGGTCTCGACGGAGATTACCATCAGGCTCCCAGTCAGTTTGTGAAGGAGGTCAACCGAAGAACCGCTCGGGCCTGTACCAGCTTGCTGCTTAGCCCCCGTTCGGAGGATTGGATCGTTGATCTAGCAAACAAGCCACGAGAAAGTATCCGCGTTCATATGCTGGGAGACAATGGCCGGATTATTGGCCGCCTATGACGCACACTTGGGAGGATACCTTCGTAGTGGGAACAGGGTTGCATCAGCACGGCAAAGGAGTCACGTGGCCCAACCCTTGCCGTTTCGCCAGCGGAAGAGCACGCCGATGACAGATACGCACCGCCCCTACCAGGCAGGCCCAGAAGGGCAGACACTGGCGCCTCAGAAGGCGCGCCTGCGGCGCGCAGGGCACGGCAGTGCCGGCGCCATACATGGCGGCCCCTACCAGGCCTGTGGGCGATGACAAGCATCGCCCCTACGAGAATGCGGCTCTAGTAGAGTCTTTTTCGGCAGGGCGAACCTTGTATTCGCCCCCAACGGTAGGCGCGGATTCCAGTCCGCGTCCGACTCCCATGCGCGGTATGGAAACCGCGCCTACGCCCTACCCATCCCAGGCCCTACAGCAGCTCCCGGATGCGCCACTGGCGCCCCGGATCTTCTTTGGCGCGGGGGGCTTTTTCGTAGGTGACGTTGGCGCCGCGGACCATCGGGTAGTCCACCTTCTGCCCTGAGAGCAGATCGTCGATGGTGAGGAGCTGCAGGCGAGGATGCTGGCCCCAGGGCGACTCGTAAAAGCCGGCGCTGGCGGCCTCGGTGCGCATGGGCTGGGTGGGCGCTTGCATGGTGATGAGGACGCCGATCTCGGCCTGCTCCCGATCGACCACGCCGCGCAGATCGCGGACGTGGGCCACGCCGGTGTGGCCGGCCTTGACGGAAAAGATGATCTGCTTGGTCTCGGCGGTGTTGTCATCGTGAAAGTAGAGCCGGCCGTCGATGCCCTGGTCGGCGCCGCGCTGGCCCTCGGCCGGGCGCGCGCCCACCAGCCCCAACGCCCACCACTGGAACTGGTAAGGATCCTGGGCGGCCAGAGCCTGGGCGTCGGGCACGGTGGTGGGCTCGCCGATGACGGTGTACTGAACCTCGCCGCCAAAGGTATCGGCCAGGCGTTCCTTGATGGTGCGGATGGCGGCCTGGGTGATGTCGATGCCGATCCAGGGGCGGTTCAGGCGTTGCGCGACTGCAATGGCCGTGCCGCAGCCGCAAAAGGGGTCTAGCACCAGATCGCCCTCTTTGCTGCTGGCGGTGATGATCCGCTCCAGCAGGGCCTCGGGCTTTTGGGTGGGATAGCCGAGGCGTTCTTTGGAGGCGCCCTGCAGCATCTTGATATCGATCCACATGTCGCCTATCGGAACACCCTCTACTTCATCCAGATACCGCTTGTATCTTGGTACATTTCCCGGTTTCGTCTGAATGATGCGGCCTTCCTCGAAAAGTTGGTGCATCTTTTTTTCGCTGTATCGCCAGTACCGCGTGACTCCCAGGAATTCGTACTTGGGATGGCCACGCGATCCAGCACCCGGCGCCGTGAGACTATGGGCTCCATACCGGCGGCCCGTCTCGGGCTCTGTGTATGGATAAGAAGACTCGATGTACTCTTGGTCGTATTCGGCAAACTGCTGCTTGTACACGGGACGCACCGAAACGTCTCTCACGTAGAACAACAGGCAATCGTGAACCCGCGGCCAGTTCGTGGCCCCCTGCCGGAAGGCACTCTTGGGCACGGTCCTGGTCCAGCTGATGTCATTGACAAAGTTCCGCGCCCCAAACACCGCGTCCATGAGCACCTTGAGATAGTGGCTGGCGGTGGGATCGCAGTGCAGGTAGATGGAGCCGGTGGGCTTGAGGACGCGGCGCAGCTCGACCAGGCGCGGCGCCATCATGGCCAGGTAGGCCATCATGTTGCTGGGGCCGAGCATGTCATAGTAGGCCTGCAGCGTGCGCGAGACCTGGCCCCCGCCCTCGACGGTCTCCTGATAGGCCAGGGCCGAGGTCTGATCCCAGGTCCAGGTATCCTCGAAAGCCTTGATCTGGGCCGAAGCCTGGGAGCCGTTGCGTTCGGCAAAGAGCACGTTGTAGGTGGCGTTGCTGTTGAACGGCGGATCGAGGTAGATGAGGTCGACAGACGCGTCGCCGATATAGCGCCGCAGGATATCGAGGTTGTCACCGTAGTAGAGCGTGTTTTCGGTCAAAGCCAGCCTCCGTCACTGGTTAGCACGCTGGGCAGGATAGCAGCGGGGAAGACGGGTGTCAAGGCGTCGGGACCGTGGCGAGGGGGCGCGGAGGGCGCCTCTCACGGACGACGCAGGAATCCCCCACCCCCGGCCCCTCCCCCTGTGTGGGGGAGGGGCAGCCGCGTCTCCCGCCCTTCCCTTTCCCTTGACACCCCCGCCCGACTCGGCCACAATTGCCAGCGGCGTTGCGCCACACTC
>CAYVLO010000402.1:0-3555 GCA_964452125.1 uncultured Anaerolineaceae bacterium
AGAGCCGTTGTTGGGATACCCGCAAGGGAAGTTGTTGACGATCAGTGACCTGGGGCCGTACTTGGCCCGTATCGCCTGCAGCTTTTCCCCGATCTCATCCAGGGCCTGCTCCCAGGAGATCCTCTCAAACTTGCCTTCTCCCCGCTTCCCCACCCGCTTCAGAGGATAGAGAACGCGCTCGGGGATATAGGGGAATTTCCCGGCCACGATGCCCTTCTGGCAGATGCCGTAGCGCTCGGCTTGCGACCCTTTCAGGACGGTCCGCTCGGTGCGCTCGATCTTCCCATCCTTCACATAGGTCGTAAGCACGCAATGCTCATGGCAGCCCCACCCCTGGCAAGCAACCAACGCAACTTTCTCTTGTGCTTTCATGCTCATGCCTCCTTATCCTTACTATTTCGGATACACGCGACTATCGTCTCCGTGACGCGATCTTGGTTTCCCGTGTACTTGTTCCTTTTGACTTTTTCACCTCTTCGCAAACTGCCCGGAGAGTCTTGTTTGGACTCCCACGGAACTCCAAACCGAATAATGTATGCGGACGAATTTCTCTTAACCTCCCTTCCAGCGGATCCCTCGGATCCAGATCGCCGAACCCTGGCCCCGGCACCCCCAACACAACAGCCAGCCGCGCCTTATATGTGCGCTGACTGGCTGTCCAGCTTTGAAGATTATTGCGATGTATACGACGATGAGCAAGACCGACTTAGTGCTGCCAGCCCCACGCTCTTACAGGCATCAACCCTCCGTTCATTATATCATGTCTTGAATCTCGATTCAGTCGCAAACGCTACATAAGGGCGCGACCGGCCACAGATTGTTGGGCTGTCGCCGTCCTAAGCGTGAACACCTGCGAGCCCGTCTGGGTTGCCTGCCCTGCCTTGCGCGCTCACCCCCAGGTGACCTTCTTCTTCATGGCCGGTCCATGGCACCGGAGCGGGAGGCGCCGAAGGGCTTTGGTGGCCTGTCTACTTGGCTTTGGGAGCTATGACAACCTGGACCCTTCCGCGCTCTCGCCTCACAAAGCCCTCTTCCTCCAGTTCGCGTAGGGCGCGGGTTACAGTGACACGGTTGACCCCGGCCATGTACGCAAGTTGCTCATGGGTCAGGGGCAGTCCCCCCTCCTCGAGCTGCCCGCCTAGCTGTCCCGCTGCCGACTCCAGCAGTGCTCTGATCCGATTGCGTGCCAGAGGCTGGTTCTGAATCTCGAGTTGCCTAGCCGCCTCCCAAAGGCTATCCGCCAGGGACCCGATCACCCGCTCGGCCAGCTTGGGATCCGTCTTGATCAGCTCTTCCAAATCGCGCGTCGGGAACCGGCATAGCTCGGCCTCTGTGCAGGTAAGCGCGGCAAACGGCCGCGCCTCTGCGGCGAACAGCCCGCCCTGGCCGAACATCTGGCCCTGACCCAGGAGCCCCAGAATGGTCTCGCGGCCGGTTTCTGAGAGCGTGAACGGGGCGACAAGACCCTTACGGATGGCGAACACAAAGCTGCCTTCGCCCCCATGACACCCGATCAGGGTGTGCTTGGCGCACTTCGCGAGTCTTGGAGGGGTCGACACACCCACCTGATCAGGCTGGACACAGGCCGAGCGGACTATGCACTGGTCCCCGACTGGACAATCACGCCGCGCCCCTCTTAGCTTTTCCCGCCAGTTGGGGGTTCCGTAAAACATGTTCGAACTCCTCGACCGCTGCCGGCCTTCTCGACAACGCCCGACTCTATTCGATCCGTCCAGGCGACTAGGCTACACAAAAGGTGCCATGTTGATCTTCGCTCGCTCCTCCGGGATCGCTTTCTCCGCCAGTTTCACCAGCGCATCGGCCACCTGCGGCAGTTGCCCTCCGGGGATGCTGATGGCCAGTTCGTCATCCGCCATCTCGGTGCTGCTTCGGCATCCGTAGCACCCCAAGGACAGATTGGGCCGCCCCGTCTGGGCCGGCACGACCACGCACTCTACACAGCCGGCGTTATAGCCCGATGCGTTGAAGGTCAACCGCTCCCCGGTATGATACACGCATGCGGCACAGGCCCACATAATCTGCTCCGGTCGCCCCGTGATCACCACCACGTCGGGCTGGAAGCTGGCTTTGGCCAATGGCATCACGGCCGTCGCGGCGAACGTGCCGGCATGCAGGCGCGGGCTTTCGACCGCCATGCGCCGCGCTGCCTCCAGCGATCCCAGTTTCTGGAACGCTAGATAGAGCGAACCGTCCATCAGTTTTTCCAATGGCTCCCGCAATCCCAGATTGGCTGCTCCATCTGGACAAGCGTGTTTTGACAATGGGATGTACAGCGCCTTGCCACGCCGGGCCAACACAAGCGACTGGCAGTGACGCACGGGCATCCGAGGCTCACGGGTGTCAGCCGGCGCGGGTTCGCCCTCTCTCAACAGCTTGACCGCCACGGCCGACCAGCGCAGCCCGAGTGACCTTTCCATGATCTCGGCCATTTCAGTGCAGCTATACATCGCGAACCCCCTCCTCGACGAGGTAGAGCGTGATCGCATCCATCGAACACTGGCCGACACACGTATAACAGGCTGTGCATGCCTGCGAATGGATGGCTGTCGCCACGTTTCTGCCGTTCCGGTCTCTCAGTTCAAAGACGGAAAAAGGGCAGAACTCAACGCAGATTCCGTCACCCGTGCAACGGCTCTCGTCCACCTCAACCTGGATCATCGACGCCTCCTTCACTCCGGCCTCGACTCCAGCACGCCGCGGACCGCCTCCTCGGGATAGGCGCGCGCTGCCAATCCCAGCTTGGCCACCAGGTTCAGTGTGTGCTGAGGGACCACTATGCCGGCCTGGAACTCGGCGGCGTAGGTCATCGCCTGGAGGGTAGGGATCAGCGAGGCCAGGTCGACCGGGTAGTCCACGTCAGAGATCGTCTCCAGCAAGGCCAGCGGGATGTCGGCGGTCGCTGCCTTTTCCACCAATGCTTCCAGAGCGGTCACCCCAGCCGGGTTATAGAAAGCACCTCTGAAGCTGAACGGGGTCTCCCCCGTCAAGCCGACCAGCGACACGCCTCCTTCCTGACAGGGAGCCAGCACCAGCGCGCCGCGAGGACCGTTCAGCCGGTCCAGCCAGTGGAACGCCTGCTGAATCGTTTCAGGCTGCAGCATGGGCAAGTCTCCGCCGATCACCACGACAGCGGCATAGCCACGCGCCAGGACCTGCTGCACTGCGTCGTCCATGTGCTCGTCGAAGCTATTCCCTTGGTCGCATAACACATGCGCCGGCCGCGCCCAATCTGGAAGCCGGTTCAGTGTCTTCAGCAACAACGGACACTCCTCAGCGGGGCTGCACGACACGAGCAGGTCGTACTCCTGGCCGTCGGCCCGGCAGCGCTCCAGAGCGGTTGCGCCGGTCGCCATCACGTCCAGAAGGCAGGCTTCGTACAGGGCTGCCGCCTGTTCCGGGGTCAGGGTGCCGCCTCGCTGGACGGTCAGACGTGTCTTGGTGATGCCCACTACCGGGGCCTTACTGAAGATAAGCAACGCCTTAGAGCCTGTCTGAAAAGTCAATATTCTTTACCATAACTTTGCAATGAGAACC
>CAYVLO010000403.1:0-3537 GCA_964452125.1 uncultured Anaerolineaceae bacterium
GGGGTGCCCGCGCACCCCCACACCCCCGCGCCGGCTGCCTGCGCGCCCGCAGACGAGCGGCCTGGACCCCGCATCTAAGGCGTTGCCCGGTCGAAATCTGGTTGCGTAGGAGACGGCGCGCTCCGGTCGATCTCCGTGGGCCCACACAGTCATCGCTCAGCGCCCCCGCCAAGAGGCGCCGTCACGCCCGCCGCTCCTGGATAACCACCGTGATCACCAGGGCGGCCACCGTCCACCAGGCAAAATTGGTCCGGGCGCCCAGAGGCACCACGTCGACCATCCCCCACAGGGCATGGGCGGCCAATCCCACCACGCCGCCCAGGGCGACGAGTTGGGTCAACGGGTCGGCGGCGCGCCGGTAGGCGCCCACCCCCAACACCAACGTGCTGCCCAACAGGGCCAGGTAGGCGATCAAGCCCGGCAATCCCAGGTCCATGGCGGTGTGCAGATAGGTCTGGTGGGCGTGACCCAAATCGCCATAGAGCGGCGTGTGGAAAAAGGGAAAGCGGTCCCAGGCCTGATAGCGAAACACGTCCATGCCCGAGCCGCTGAGGGGGTGGTCGGCGATACCCCACAGCCAGCGCGACCAGCGCTCGTTGCGGGTGGTCCAGCTTGCCTCGGCCGACGAGGTGGCCAGTCCCTGGTCGGTGAGCCACTCACTGACGGCCACCGGTCCCGCCACCAACAGCACCAGGACACAGGCAACGGCCAGCAGCAGAAAAGCGGCGCGCCACCTGCGGAGCAGGAGGCCTGCCAACACGAGGAGGCAGAGGAGCAGGGCCGCCCATCCGGCCCGCGACTGGGCCAGGATGACGATGCCCAACGTGGCGACCAGCGTCAGGGCGACGGCTGCGGCGCGGCGCCCCTCCCGGGCGCACATCCAGCCCCACAGCAGCGCCACCTGGAGGGGCACAAAGGTGATCAGCGTGCCGCTGACCGTGTTGGGGTTAAAGCCCGACTCGGCGCCGGGCAGGTTGCGGATCAGCGTGGGCAGCACGCCGCGGGCGCTTTCCAGCGCCGACCACTTGAGGGTCCATTGGGTGCCAAACAGGCTCAGCAGGGCGGTGGCGGCGGCCACGCCCACCACCAACGTGGCCAGGGGAATGGGGGTGTTGTGCCCCAGTCCCCAATCGACCAGGGCGTAAAAGAGGGCGATGGCGTAGAGGAGACCCGCGACCTTGGCCAAGCTGCCGGCCGGATCGGGCGTGATCAGCAGGCTGACCAGGGCCATGAGGGCTAGACCCAGGATAGGCCAATCGACCGGGGTGCGCGGGATGAAATGGCGCTGGCGCCGGTAGCGCCACAGCCACAGGATGGGCAGCAGGGCCAGGGCCGGCGTGAGCACGGGGCGCATAAAGAGGAACACCGGCGCGGCGACCAGCAGGACCACCAGCTCGGCGGCCGGTTTCCATCGGGCGATGCGCTTGGCGATCCAGGATTGGGTCATGGTTCTCGCTTGGTTAGCGGGCGGTTGGACGAGGATGGATCATCCCCGGACGAGCCGAACAGAGTGGTCAGAATGACCCGGAGATCGCTCCATCGCGTGGCCTGCCGGGCATAGGCCAGGTTGATCCCGATCTTGTCGGGCATAATCTGGCGGACGTAGGTTTCTTCTGGATCCTCGCACTGGGCCAGGATCTCGCTTTCGTTGCGATATTTGATCGATGCGGGATCGGTGATGCCGGGTCTCAGTGCCAGCACCGCTTGCTGCTGCGGGTCGTACAGGGCCACGTAGCGGGGCACCTCAGGCCGCGGACCCACCAGGCTCATTTCGCCGCGCACCACGTTCACCAATTGCGGCAGCTCATCCAATTTGTACCGGCGAAGCCAGTAGCCGACCGTGGTGATGCGTGGGTCGCGATCGCCCACGGTCAGAGAAGCGCCGATCTGTTCGGCGTTGACTACCATTGTGCGGAACTTACAGATGCGAAAGGGGCGTCCGCCCTGCCCCACCCGTTCCTGGCGGAAAAGGACAGGCCCCCGGTCGTTCCATTTGATGGCTGCGGCGATGAATAGAAAGAGCGGGCTCAGCAGGATGAGACCGGGCACCGTCCAAAGCAGGTCAAACGCCCGCTTGCCGTCGATCATCGCCGAAAGGCCTTGACCACGTCTAATACGGCCTGGATCACGTCCGTCACGTCCTCATCCGACAGACCGGGGTTGAGCGGCAGGCTCAGGATCCGCTCATAGTTCTCCAAGGCCACCGGGAAATCGTCGGGGCGAAAGCCGTAGCGGTCGCGGTAGTAGGGGTGGATATGGATCGGGATAAAGTGGACAGAGGTCCCGATGTTTCGCGCCGCCAACTCTTCAATGAATCGGTTGCGATCGATGCGCAGCACATCGGGCCGCAGGCGCAGGGCGTACAGATGCCAGGCGTGCGAAACCTCGGCGCGCTCCACGGGAACTTGGAGCGCCTTCTCGCCGGCAAAGGCGGCGCTGTAGGCGGCTACGACCTCTCGTCGGCGTTTCTGAAACTCGTCCAGCCGCCGCATCTGCCAGAGCCCGAGACTGGCTTGCATGTCGGTCATGTTGTATTTGAACCCCGGCAGCACCACCTCGTAATACCAGCTTCCCCCCTTGTCATAACGCTTCCAGGCGTCGTGGCTCATGCCGTGCAGGCTCCAGATGCGCGCCCGGTCCAATATCTCTGGATCGCCGGTGAGCATGCCACCCTCGGCCGTGGTCAGGTTCTTGGTGGCGTAAAAGCTAAAAGCCGTCAGCGTGCCCAGGGCGCCGATCCGCTTGCCCTGGTAGGTGGCCGTGAGCGCATGGGCCGCATCCTCGATCACGTGCAGGTTGTGATGGGTCGCCAAGTCCAGCAGGGGGTCCATGTCACACGGGTGCCCGCCATAGTGCACCGGCAAGAGGGCGCGGGTGTTGGCGGTGATCTTGGCTTCGACCTGAGCCGGACTGAGGTTGAGGGTATCGGGCTCGACATCGGCCAGCACCGGGCGGGCGCCCACCTGTTCGATGACGTTGACTGTGGAGCAAAAGGTCATGGGCGTGGTGATCACCTCGTCGCCGGGCCCCAGGCCCAACACGGCCAATGCCACGTGCAGGGCACCGGTACAGGAGTTGAGGGCCAGGGCCGCGGGCGCGCCGATGAATTCGCAAAACTCTTGCTCGAACTTGTGGGTTTTGGGGCCGGTGGTGATCCAGCCCGAGCGCAGGGTGTCGACCACTTCGGCGATTTCCTCTTCGCCCAGAACCGGCGGCGAAAAGGGCAGGAAGGTGGGGCGTTTCGTTCTCATACAGAATCGCCTTTCTCCGATGAATCTGAGGTAACGCTCCATATCGGCCTTCTGAAGACTTTGCCTTCCCACCGACAGGCAAAACGAACCATGCCAATGAGAAAGCCTAAACCGTAGCTAATGTGCAGGATGGCGTATACAAGTGGCAGCAGAATCAGGTGATTCCATCCTCGCCGAGCGCATGTGTGCACAGTGGCGGCTAGATTCGCTGCCAGGTACGTGCCAGATACCAGCATGAATAGGGCCAACCCCCATTGGAAAAAGGGTGTCATCAGAGCAGATACCA
>CAYVLO010000404.1:0-3532 GCA_964452125.1 uncultured Anaerolineaceae bacterium
GGCTTCGGGGCCGCTGATCCGCAGTTCGCACCAGGCCCGGGCGCTGTTGGACCGCTGTGGGTTGGCGCAGCCGTCCCCAATCTGATCGGGATCCACTCCCACCACAGGGGGTCCACGGGAACGGCATGCCGTGCTCCATAGAAAACGGGCTAAAAGGCGACGGCAGGAAAGTAGGGCACGCCTACCGTCATCATGCCCTCACCCCCTACCACACATGAGTGACGGCCATCCGGTGAACCGCTCGACCCTGGGAAAAACCGAACCGAACTCACATCCACTTCTCCGCCCCACCCTCCCGTGGAGCTCTGCCATCTTTTTGCCAATCTGCTGGCTTGATGGTATCCTGTTGCCTGGCGTGAGAGTATCGCGACTGCACTGTGGTCGCCAGAGGAATACTGACGCTCTATTGGCAGGCCTGGCAGCCCATACAGCAGCGATACAAGGTCTTTACCCATGTTCTGGGAGAGGTGTACAATCCCGAAAGGGGCAACTTTTTGTGGGGCCAGCAAGATAATGAACCGGTAGGGGACACGCGAGCCACCCCTACCTGGCGCATGGACGAGGTCATTGTCGACGAATATGGCATTGCGCTGGATCCGGGAGCGCCTGGCGGCCGTTATGCCATTGAGATTGGCCTCTACGAGTCCGCCACTGGCGAGCGCTTGTCCGTGCTCGATGGAGAGGGGAACGTGGTGGGGACCATCTGATACTCACTTATGTGCATCTGAGGAGTGATTAAGGCAACAAAACACTAAATACAAATGAAAACACAAGAAATGAAAAGAGAAATCATGCTTGACAAAGAGCATTGCCTTTGATATAATAACGTCAGCTCTGCCACAGTAGTTTGTACAGCAGGGCGAACGCATTTGGACTAACGGAGATTCACCAGGTGGGCCTGGCGATCGTTTCGCACTGGAAAGTCGCCTTTTTGATTGCGCAAGCTTGCTTGCGCAGGTTTTTTGCGGCAGCTTGCTGCCGCACTCCAAAGTTCGCTTTCTTAATCAGGCATCATTATCGCAGTGATATTGTAAATGCGGTCGCCCTGGTTTGTACAGTTCCCCGACTGGTCAAATCGAGCGAAGCCGCCATAGTATGGAGAAGGGAGGTGGCGCGGAAGCATCCTCTGGAAAGGCCAAATTTCGTTGTGAGATAACTATCCGAGGCTCATTTGCCGTTCCAAACCGTTTTTCCCTCACAAGGAGGACTTGATGTCCAAAGAAGAGCACACAAACCTCTGGCGGTGGGGCAGCCTGCTTACCGCCCTGGCCCTGTTGGCCTTCTGCCTGTTTCTTCTCGGCAGCCACACAGCGTCTGCCGCGGCCCAACCCCCGCAGACCACCGCTCCACAGTCGCCTACCCCGTACCGGGCGCCGCAGATCGACCCCAATGCTTCCTCTTTTCCCGCGGTGGCCCCCTCGCTACGGGGATTCACCCAGGGGGCCATTGATACTGCACTCGTAGCAGAACGCGCCGAGGCCGCGGGCGGCATCGCGCCCCTGGGCCAACCCATCGCCACCACCGGCTTTACCCTCGACCTGACCCAGGACGCCCTGTGGGGCCTGGTCGCTCCCGGCGACGTCGTGACGGCGACCCGCACATCCGACGGGGCCTATGCCGCCGCCGAAGCCGACGGCGTGGGCTTTTTCTGGAGCTACTTTTGGCTGAGCAACGGCCAGCCGGCCGACATCGCCGGCGGCGACACCATCAAGGTGTATGTCAACGGCGCCCTGGATGCCACCCTGAACCCGCTGCCCATCAGCGGCGGCGTGGACGTGCTGACCAACGAGGTCACCGGCAGCATCGCTGGCCTGGGGTCGGGCACGGCCGTGACCGTCACGCTGGGCGACTTTGGAACCATGATCGCCGATGAGCCGCAGGTCGTCACCAGTGTGGGCTCGAGTGGCGACTTTAGCGCCGACTTTACCGGCATTGCCGACCTGGGACCCCACAACTCGGCCCAGGTCCAGTATCGAGACGCCGACGGCCATACCATCCAGGACTCGGTCTATCCCACCGAGGTCTTTCGGGTCAAGGACTGGTGGGCGGTGGAAGGGTACGCCGCCCCTGGCGCCGTGGTGACCGCCACCGTCTACATGACCTATCCCACCGATGTGCGCTGGAGCCAGACCGTCCAGGCCTCGATGCAGCAGGGCTTTTACGGGGCCTATGGCGACATCGAATACGGCGACGTCGTCGAGGTGGACTTGGGCGGCTCCGTCCTCCAGGTCACAGCCTCACCCATGGAACTCTGGCCCGACGCCGCCAGCGACCAGATCGACGGCTGGGCCGACGTGGCCGAGGGCACACCCGTGCGCGGCACCATCTGGGACGAATTCGAGGGCACCTACGCCCAGGCCACCGACACCGTGGACGGCAGCGGAGAATTCATTCTAAACTTTTCTCCCGCCGACCTGCGGACGGGCCATTGGCCCTACGTGGCCTATGCCGACGCCGAGGGCGACGAAGTGGGCTATAGCGCGCCGCCGCCCCATCTCCGCGCCTATCCGTCCATGAATTACATCTACGCGGTGGCCGATGGGCCCCACCAACCGGTCACCTACACCGTCGACACCGGCAGCGAGATCTGGACCCAGACCGCCTGGTGTGGAAAAACAAACTCCTGCGATAGGGCCAACTTTGACTCGCTGGAGCCTAGCTACGTCCTCACCGCCGAGTTCCCCGGCGCAACGAACACCATGACGGTGGCCGACGTCTCGATGGCGACGGACACCGCCGGCGAGGGTGTGTCGGGCCAGGTCGACATCCCTGGCTGGCTGGAGGTGACCATCTGCCAGTGGAATGGCGGCCCCGTCAACGGTTGTGGATTGGGCGCCACCACGGCCAACCCGTCCTATGCCCTGACCTTCCCCAGTTTTGACGTGCGGGATGGGATGCAGCTCTGGATCTATCACTATGACAACGCCAACGGCAACCGCACCTTTGCCACCCGGGGGACGTGGGAAACGGCCTTCTTTGAGGTCTATCCCTGGGGCGTGTACGGCGCGCCGCCCCAGGCCGACGAGCACGTGACCGCGTATCTCTACGACACCGACGGCACGACCCTGCTGGCCTCGACCGACGAAGACCAGGACTGGGATCCTTGGCGCTTCTGGTTCGGCGACTGGCAGGGCTACCGCATCGAGCCCGGCCATTGGGTGACCCTCACCGCCGACAGCGGCTGGACGGCCGGCCTGCAAGTGCCCACCCTCACGATCCAGGCCGACCCAGCCAGCGACCTGATCTGGGGCGATGCGCCCAAATCCTCGGTCTTTGTCGAGCACGAGTGGTGGGACGGTGACTGGATGTGGGACGGCCGCTGGGTGCCGGTGGATGGCTATGCTCTGGATCGCGCCTACTTTGGCGGGGATCTTCAAAACGGCAACAGCGTCCATGTCACCTATCAGCACCCCAACGGCAACCGCGTGCGGACCGAGTTCTACTGGCCGAACGTGCGCCTGGACGTGAACCTAGGCCACCAATGGATCGCCGTCGAAACAGTCCCCGCCGCCGCCGTCACCGTCACTGTAGC
>CAYVLO010000405.1:0-3522 GCA_964452125.1 uncultured Anaerolineaceae bacterium
CAAGACCTCCGAGGTCTGGGAGACCTCGGAGGTCTGGCCTCTTGAATCAATAGTCAGTGCCGGTCCCGGCGGGCAGGCGCCGCGCCCCCAAGGTCCCCTGGCCCGCAGGGAGCAACCCTACCCGATGTCGTCCTGGCGGTACACGAACTCGCCGTCCAGGAGGGTGGCGACCACCTCGGTGTGCAGGATGTCCATCGGATCGATGGCAAAGATGTCGCGCGAGAGCACCACCAGATCGGCCCGCTTGCCGGGGGTCAGGCTGCCCTTGATCGCCTCCTCGCCGCTGGCATAGGCAGGACCCGCCGTGTAGGCATAGAGGGCTTCGGCGACGGTCAGCCGCTGCTCGGGGTACCAGCCCTCGGGGCCGGGCGAGCCGTCGGCGCGGCGGCGGGTCACCGCGGCGTGGATGCCGGTCAGCACGTTCATCACCTCCACGGGAGCGTCGGAGCCAAAGGTCAACGCCGCGCCGGCGTCGATCAGGCGGCGAAAGGCGTAGGCGTGGGCGCTGCGCGTTCCCCACAGGGCATCGGCCAGATCCATGTCCTGCGTGGCGTGGATGGGCTGCATGGAGGCCACCACCCCCAACCGGGCCAGGCGCGGCACGTCGTCGGGATGGATGATCTGGACATGCTCGATGCGGTGGCGCAGGTGGGCGCCCTCGCCCGCCTGGCGGCTGGCCTCGATGGCGTCCAGGACCTCGCGGTTGGCCCGGTCGCCGATGGCATGGACAAAGCCGGCGAGCCCGGCCCGCGCTGCCTGGCCGCCGCCCCCGCGCAGATGGCGGGCGCCCGCCACGGCAATGCCCACGTTGTCGGGCTCGCCCTCGTAGGGCGCCAGCATGTGGGCCGTCCGCGCCCCCAGCGCCCCATCGGCAAAGATCTTGACGGCGCCAATGCGCAGGCGGGCGTCGCCCAGCCCGCTCTGGATGCCCATCTGGATGGCGGCCTCCAGGTTCTCCTCGGGGATCTGCATCAGCACCCGCAGGTTCAGAGCACCCTGTTGGTGCAGGGTTTGAAAGGCCCGCAGCGCCGCCGGTCCTTCCATGGTGTGGATGCCGACGATGCCCCACCGGTGGGCGTGGGCGATGGCGGCCTGGATGGCGGCGGCCCCCTCGTCGGGCGACGGTTCGGCAAGGAGCCCCTCGATCAGCTCCAGGGCCGTCTCTTTGAGGATGCCGGTCGGCTCGCCGCTGGCGGGGTCGCGGTCGATGGCGCCGCCCGGCGGATCGGGCGTTTGGGCGGTGATGCCCGCCAGGCTCAGCGCCCGGCTGTTGGCCCAGCCGGCGTGGCCGCACTTGCGCCGCAGCCAGACGGGATGGTCGGGCGCCACCCGGTCCAGGTCGTGGCGCGTGGGAAAAGCGCCCCCGGCCCACAGGGAGTGATCCCAGCCGCGCCCCAAGAGCCACTGCCCGGCGGGCGTGGCCTGGGCGCGCTGGCCCACCCGGGCCAGGGCCTCGTCGAGGCTCGCCACGGCAGCCAGATCGATCTGCAGGAGGCCCAGGCCATAGGACATGAAATGGAGGTGGCTGTCGGTAAAGCCGGGGACCACGGTGCGGCCCTTGAGGTCGAGGACGGCGCCGCCCGGGCCGAGCAGCGCCCGCATCGAAGCGTCGTCGCCCAGGGCCCAGATCCGATCGCCGGCCATGGCCACGGCGCGGGCGCGGGGTTGAGCGGCGTCCATGGTGTGGATGTCGCCATTGTACAGAACCAGGTCAACAGGCATGTTGCCCTCCTTGCTGAGGTTGATGGCAGTATACCCGGCGGCGGGGCAATTGTCAAGGAATTCCTGCCCAGCGTAGGGGCGATGGCATTTATCGCATCAGCTGGATAATGATACCTGGTTGAGAAGACTCACTTTGGAGTGCGGCAGCTTGCTGCCGCAAATAGCTGCGCAAGCAAGCGTCCTGCCAAGGCAGGCAGGCACTCCAAAATAGGGACTTTTCAGCGCGAAATGCTCAGCTAAGTTCACCTTATCAAACCCCGTTGATCCAAATGCGTCGCCCTGGCCCAGCGTAGGGGCGAGGCATTCCGGAAACGCCTGTGCTCCCCGACGGAGGGACCGTACCCTGGACAAACGATGTCCTATCCACGGGTTCCTGGGAATGCCTCGCCCGCCTTGGGCGCCGATGGTTGGGGCGGACTGAAGAGGGCGAGGCATCGGCCATCCAGCCGCGTGGAGGGTGTTCATGGTCGCGGCGGACGACATCGGCTGCGCGGCCCAATCCCACGCGCCGATGCCTTGCCCCTACAAACCCATCGCGCGTGTGCGTTATACGGGCAGGCCCTATGACCACACAAGAACCCCCTTGACGCGCCCTCTCTTGGTTTATACTGAAAGCGCATTGAAAAACAGGATCCCCGCATCGTGCCCGCATCGAACCCTGGGAACCGGTGGGCATGATCTTGATCATGGCGCGCGCCTGAACCAATTGGTATAATCCAGGGGAATGGTTGGGCGCCCCACATTCGCTGGATTTTGTGCGTCCAGGATGGATGGATGATCAAGAAACTGGGATGGCTGTTCGCGCTCATCTGGATCTTGGCAGCCTGCGCTTCGGGCGGGGCGACGCCTTCTCCCACCCTGCCCTTTGCTGCCGACTCGGGGCCGGACGCCGTGGTCGAACTCTACCGCGATAGCTGCGGCGGCTGCCACGGACCCGACCGGGAAGGCGGCGTGGGCCCGGCCCTCATCCCCGAGCGGCTGGAAGCCGACGACGACTTTTACTTTGACATCATCAAAAACGGCAAGCCGGGCACGGTGATGCCGGCCTGGGGTCCCATGGGCATGACCGACGAGGAAATTCGGGCGCTGATCGACCTGATCCGCAGCGAGCCCTCGGCCGAAGCAACCCACTGGGAGATGGACCAGATCGTAGCCAGCCGCCAGGTGCTGGTCGACGAGGCCACCCTGCCCGACGCCCCCACCCACGACGGCAACCTGGACAACCTGATGCTGGTCACCGAGCGCGAGGCGCGCTCTATCGCCGTGTTCGACGGCGACAGCCATCGACTGCTGGCCCACGTGCCGGCCAGCTATCGCGCCCACGGCTATGCCTTTGATCCCACCTCCGACCGCTGGGCCTACAACCTGGGCCGCGACGGCTGGCTGTTCAAGATCGACCTGTACACCCTCCAGCCGGTGACCCAGGTGCGCGTGGGCGTCGACTCGCGGGGGTTGGCCATCTCGGACGACGGCAAGTACCTCATCGCCGGCAACTTTGTGCCCAACACCGCCGTCCTCCTCGACGCCCACACGCTGGAACCGTTGCAGGTCATCGTCGCCGAGGGCGCCGACCCCGACGGCCAGTTTGTCGCCTCGCGGGTGGCCATCGTCTCGGACGTGTCGCCCGAGCTGGTGGGCCCCTACTTTATCCTGGCGCTGAAAGAAGCGGGCCAGATGTGGCGCATCGACTATTCCCAGCCCGGCTTTCCCATCGACAAGGTGGAAGGGGTGGGCCGCATTCTGCACGATGGCTTTCTGAGCCCCGACAACCGTACCTTCTTTATCGCTTCCCAGGGCGAC
>CAYVLO010000406.1:0-3469 GCA_964452125.1 uncultured Anaerolineaceae bacterium
TGAACCTATGCAAACATCCGGGTGGGGAGTGAGATTCCCTCCCCACCCCTTGAAGAAATCACACAACGAAAGGAAATCACCATGTTCAAGAAACTCGTACTCGGTGGACTTTTGGTCGCACTGATTGGCATCCTGGTAGTAGGGGGCGTCATCCGCACCCTGGACAAAACGGGCCAGGTGGCCGAGGCCCGCAGCCTCGAAGGTCAGGCACGAGGCAACGGGCGGGGCGCTGGCAATGTCGAACGTCAAAGCTCGAACCCACTCGATCTCGGCAATTGGCTCGGCAAGTTGGGCGCCGATCTCGGTGACACCGAGGCCCAAGGGGCCGTCGGTCAGGGCCTGGGCGCCACGGGCGAGCGCCTGTATCCCAACTATGAAACCGCGCCTGAGACCTGGCTCGATGTCGAGGGGGTTGTCGTGCAGGCGCCCGAAGCCGGCCAGGATCTGATCATCCAAACAGCCGACGGCAAAGAGGTGTTGGTCGGCACCGGTCCGGGCTATATGGAAGCCCAAAGCTTCAGCCTCCAGGTCGGGGAGCAGGTCCAAATCCGCGGCTACTGGGAAGATGACGAACTCAAAGCCTCTCAGATTACCCGCTTGAGGGACGGTCAGACCATCACCCTGCGCGACGACTATGGTCGCCCGGCCTGGTCGGGGTCAGGTCGCAATCAGACGGCAGCCGGCGGTCAAGGCCAAGGGCGCGTCGATCTAGCGGATCCTCTTCCGGGCGAGGCCGCAAGGCGCAACGACTCAGCGGGAGAAGGGCTGGGCGTGGGCCAGGCCGAGGTAGGCGAGTGGCTGACGTTCCAGGGCACTGTAACCAGCGTGACCAGCGGTGGACTGCTCCTGGCCTTGGCGGACAGCGGGGAAATCTCCTTGACTGGCCGCCCCTGGCGGTTCATCCAAGAGCAGGGCGGCGTCTTTCAAGCAGGCGATACCACCACCTTTACCGCCTTTTACGAAGGCAGCGATATCGAGGTCGGCCAGATCGTCAACGAGGCGACCGGTCAGTCGATCACCGTCCGCGATGAAAACGGACGGCCCCTGTGGGCCGGTCAGGGACGGCGCAACAGCTAAGCCCTTAAGCCGTCATATACAAGAGCCAGGCCTGTGCCTGGCTCTTTTCCATTTTAGCCAAAGCCATCGCTGGGTTGGCAATCCCCTGTGGCCCGTAAACTCTTGGGAATGCCACAGATCTCGGGTGGACCCTGACGCGATTCATCTCACAAAAGAATCCCGCCGACCTCCCTGCCAAGGGTCCGTGTCCATGTCGGGTGGCTTTTCGCAGCGACTTGGCAGCGATGTCATTTCCAGGGCTGCGATCTACGAACCACTTTAAGGGATTTTCGATGTCTGGAATTGTTCACACACAGGACGCAAAAGTTCCTGGCGATCTCTCGCCAGGAACTTTTCCACGCGATTCTGAATGCTTTCCGTTACGGCTTTTTGGGCGCAGTCGTTCCGCCTGCCCCCTGGCCCGTGCCCTGTTGTGGCACGGGGCTTGGGGTCATCGTCGGAGCCATCGGAGCCGCCGGAGCAACGCCCACGCCCGGTTTGCTGCCTGTGCCGGAGCCTGTATCCGCAGGCTTCTGGGTCTGTCCCGGTCCAGGGCCATAGACGCCGGGCTTTACTTCCGGTGTTGCGCCGGGGCCAGGTCCATAGGCCCCGGGGTCCTCGGCAGGCGCCTGCGGAGGAGCCTCTGGTCCAGGGCCCAAGTCGCCGGGCTCTGCAGGCGGTTCGCCGGGACCAGGAGCTTCGGCCGGATTATCCGCGGGCTGGTACTGCTGACCCGGTGCATCCGTGTTTCCGCCCTGCGCTCCAGACGCCTCGGGGTTGCCCATCTTGCCTTCTTCCGACGATGCAGGGCCAACCACTTCATCGGTCATCACATCGTCCGTAGGTTCGGGCTCCACATCCTCTTGCTGGCTGGCGCGATCGCGGTCCCGAAGGAGCATCCGCTCACCGATCTCCAGGCCCTTTGCCTCCCCAGCATGCAGTTGCAGCTCTTGGCGAACCCAGGCCATCAACTTGACCATATTCTCAAGCTGAGCCTGGGGGCCAGGGGCCGCTTCCTTTCCGGCCTGGAACATCTGCCGCTCGTGTCGCTGCAATGCTTCATCGAGCTTGACCAGCATTTTTTGTCGGTCCTTGTCTTCGAGCTGATCGCTTTGCTTCAGCGCCGTCTGAAGCGCTTCTTGCACCCGAGCCTGCACTGCCTCATCCGCCTCACCTGTTTTGGCCAGATCCGTAAACTCGCTTACCCGTTCCCGAAGCTGATCCAGAGTTGCCTCCGCCTTGGCCTGCGAGCCGACGGCCAACGTCATGCGCACCTGCTCCATCCCCAGCTTGAGGTCATACAGGGGTTCCCCAGGAACGCTGGCTGCCGCTGCCGACCCGACACCCAAAACCAAACCCGCCACCATCAGAAAAGCTACCAATGCCGATGACACCTTCAATACTCTCATTCTTTCTAAACGCTCCTTCCTTTGACTTGCGTTCGAACGCAGCTTGGCTGCTTCTGTCAGAAACCGTTGTCGGCCAAGCGCCAATCGATAAGGCGGAGGCGGCACGTCTCTTCCCAACTGCTCCACTTTCCGAGCGGTTTCGATCAGAGGCGCCACCGACTCGTCTGCCGTCCCATCCAGGGCCTGGCGCTGCCAAGCTTCTTCGAACCTCTCTGCATTCTTCCAAACCATCTCTCAAACCCCTTCACTTTCCAACAGCTTGCGCAATCGATTGACCGCGCGATGCTGTAATATCTTGACAGCTCCCTCGCTCTTGCCCATCACCTCGCACACCTGAGCTACCTTGAACCCCTCTCCATAGCGGAGTAGAATCACCTTCTGTTGAGCCGGTGTCAACTTGCGCAAGGCCTCTCGGAGCCGCTGCCGCATTTCCCGCTTTTCCACTTCTTGATGGGGCAACTCACCCTCTGACAAGAATGTCTCATCCAGTTCCAGAATGGCTGCCTTACCCTGTTCTCGAAACCAATCCATCGCCAGGTTGTGGGCTACCCTATACAACCACCCCTGCAGCTTGTCGTTGGGCGACCGAGGCGTCTCCAGGACATTCAGCAGTTTGCAAAAGACCTCGCTGGTGAGATCCTCCGCCTGGGCCGCATCGCCGACTATCCGGTACAGATACCGATAGATCGGTTCTGCGTAACGGTCATAGATCTCGGCCAGGGCCCGTACTTCATATTTGCGAGCTCGCTCTAGTAATTGAGTATCATCCAGCGTTGTCAATCTCGTCTTTCCTCACTTTCAAGACGCAGAAAGGTCTCAAAGGATACGGGTTTACCTATAGTACTTTGGTCCTGTCAAATCTTGCTCCATCTTCCGATCCAATCATACCACAGATTTTTGAAAAAGCGATGAACTCGGCCATACATTCACCCCGAGGGTGTATTTCAGATTTCTGGGTGAGTTCGTTACACCCTTTGGGTGGTGAGTAGCCATCCTCTGGAGTG
>CAYVLO010000407.1:0-3465 GCA_964452125.1 uncultured Anaerolineaceae bacterium
CATCTACGCCACGCCAGCCACGCGGGATCTGTGTTCGGCCATGCTGCGCGACGCCGGGTACATCCAGGAGAGCGATGCCGCCTATGTCAACAAAAAGCGCGCCCGGCAAGGACTACCGCCCGTCGAACCTCTGTACACAGCCAACGATGCCATGGCCAGCCTGCAGAGCTTTATCACCGTCGGTTATGACCGCCCGATGAACGTGGTCCCCGGGTTGACCGTAACCTTTCGAGACGCAGGTCACATCCTGGGTTCAGCCATCGTGACACTGGACATTGAGGAAAATGGGAAAAAGCAGCGGCTGTTGTTCAGCGGGGACCTGGGTCGCAAGGACATGCCCATTCTTCGAGATCCGCAAATTGCCGAGGACGTCGATCATCTGATCATCGAGAGCACCTATGGCGACCGCATCCACGATCCCATTGAAACAGTGAACGAAGAGCTCGAAGAGGTCATTCTGGACACCTATCGCCGTGGGGGCAAGGTCATCATACCAGCCTTTTCTGTGGGCCGGACGCAGGAACTGGTCTATGCCCTCAACCAATTGACAGAAGCGCGCAAGCTGCCCGATATCCCCATCTTTGTGGACAGCCCCTTGTCGGTTAACGTCACCGAGATCTTTCGCTTGCACCCGGAATGCTACGATAAGGAAACCTTTGAATTCCTCGATAATACGAACCAGCAAGACCCCTTTGGATTTCACCGCCTCACCTACATCCGGGCCACGGAAAAATCCAAAGAACTCAACTTTTTGCAGCAACCGGCGATCATCATCAGCGCCTCGGGTATGTGCGAAGCGGGCCGCATCCTCCACCATCTAAAGAACAACATTGAGGACTCGCGCAACACCGTCTTGATCGTTGGTTGGCAGGCGCCCCACACCCTGGGGCGGAGGCTGGTGGAGCGCAGGCCTGTGGTCAAGATTTTCGGCGAGGAGTACCGCCTGAATGCGCGGGTGGAAACCATCAATGCCTTCAGCGCCCATGCCGATCGCGACGAACTGCTCGGCTACGTCCAACGACTCGGCGCCAAGAGGATCAAACAGGCCTTTGTTGTCCACGGCGAGGAGGCTTCGAGCCTATCGCTGGCCGATGCCATCGGCGATCTGGGGGTAGGGCAGGCCGTCGCCCCCAAACCCGGAGAGGCGTTCGAGTTGCAGTAACCCTTCCCCCTGGCGAACATCCATCGGCGCCGCACAGATGATGGGTTCGATTCAGCCTTGTCATCCTTGAAAGGCCTCATCGAACAATCGCTGGCTGGCAGGGCCTCCCTGAATTTCCCAACGAGGCATAACTGGCGATCATGACAACCGCCCGAGCGCTCAGGGCCGCGCGCCTGGCAGGTAAAGCCCAAAAGGTCCCACAGGTGCCTACCCGTCCCGATGACAGAGCATACTGGGTAGGCCCAAGGAGAGCCTTTCAGAGAGCAACCTATGGCTTCACACAGCCCTTGCCTTTGTTGACAGCATCGCGCCTTGCGCTATAATGAGTCGAGCATGAAAGAGGTGGAATGAGCCAAAAACAGCGAGTACATCCTCAGTCCGGCCCGGCATCGCAGCAGGGTCGTGGGACATCGAGAAAGCAAGCGAAACCAAGCAGCAGGCGATCCTCTGGCTGCCTGCCATTTCTGGCAGCGGTCCTCTTGGCCGTCCTGTGCCTGCTCATCACCGGTCTGGGGGTGATGGCTGCCCCAGAAATCATGGCTGCCAGCCAGGGCGGTCGCACCAACCTCCTGCTCCTGGGCATCGACCGGCGGGCGGGAACGAGCTGGGGCTTTCGCACCGACACCATCATGGTTGTCAGCCTGCGACCGACCGACCGGGCGGCAAGCATCCTGTCGATTCCCCGTGATCTCCAAGTGCCCATCCCCGGTTATGGGGAGGACCGGATCAACACAGCCAATGTGCGAGGATACAACCCAGAGGAGCCAAGCGCCGGACCGGCCCTGCTCCAAGCCACCATCGAAGGCAATTTTGGCATCCCCATCGACGGCTATCTCATGATCGATTTTGTGGCCTTTGAGCGGATCGTCGACGCCCTGGGTGGCATCGACGTCGATGTGCCCAAAGCCCTGCACGACACCCGCTACCCGGACCCCAAGCCTGGCGACCCCTATGCCTACAAGACGGTGCACATCGATCCCGGCCTACAGCACATGGATGGCCAGCGGGCGCTCGAGTATGCTCGCTCGCGCATGAGCACCACCGACTTTGACCGGGCCAAGAGGCAACAACAGGTCCTGCTTGCCCTTCGCGAGAAGGCGCTGCGCCTGGACGCCATCCCGCGCTGGCCATCTCTGGCAACCACGGTGCTGACATCGGTCAAGACGGACATGAACCCGGGAGAGCTGCTGGTGGCGGGCGCCTTCGTCTTGGTCATCGAACCATCCCGGCTCAAACAGGCCGTCCTGGAACCCCCTCTGGTGACGGCCTACCGGCGGGCGGACGGGGCAGCCGTCCAGTTGCCCCAATGGGAGCTGATTGTCCCTGTCCTGAACGAGCTATTTGGCCCCTACTGAGCTGTGGGGGCTATCGACTGTGGGGCGGTGTTCTGCCCCGGCGATGGGGGAACGCTAGCCGTGGATGAGCCGCCAGGCCAATTCCACCGCTTCGCGGGCGGTGGGGGCATAGCCATCGGCGCCCATTTCGGCGGCAAAACGCGGGGTGACGAGTTCGTCGCCCACGATGACCTTGATACCGGAACGAAGGCCGGCTGCCTCAAGGGCGCGGATAACCTCCCCCTGGTTGAAGGCCGTGGTGGTCAGAAGGGCAGATAGAGCCAAGATGTCCGGGCGATGTTCGCGCACGGCGGTGACAAAGCGCTCGACCGGAACGTCGACGCCCAGGTCGATCACTCGAAAGCCTCGGGCGTACACCGCTGCCCCATTGGCCGAGTCGGTGCGTGCATAGGGTCCGTAATTCGCGCCAGACACGGCACTCGCGTAGGCCATCACCCCACGCCCATTGGTCGACTGGCTGGCTGCATACAGCCCATAGGAATAGCCCGATTTCTTTGTGAGGCAAGAGTTCGGCGGACAGTCACCTATGGCCCCCTGCTGACCACAGTCTCAGGTTCTCGGGAGGGTTGCCCCCCATACTCCCCAAGTGGCCTATGCCGAATTGTCCAGTTGGCCGATGCGCCCTCCGCCAGGGCGTGGTATAGTGCTACAGAGCGCCGGCTCCGCTTCGTAGCCAGACTTGTAGCTGCCCGGCGCGTCGGACATGAGCCAAGGAACGACCCAAGAAGAGATCGAGCAGCATCCTGGAAGAGGCGATTCTATGGGATCGGTTCGCTATTTCGACGTTCCGTTCCCACAGCGCCAGGGCTGTTGCATTGTCCCTTGACGCACCTGGAAAGATATGGACCCCCGCTTCCGCGAGGGTGACGTTCGTCAATCCACGCACCGTCATGCCCGCGAAAGCGGGCATCCATCTTGCGCCGCACCACGTCTTGGCCGACTTTGCAA
>CAYVLO010000408.1:0-3459 GCA_964452125.1 uncultured Anaerolineaceae bacterium
TGGGGGCCGTGGGCGAATGGGGCGTGAGTTCACGATATCCCCACGCCGCGCGCCGATTCCAGATTTCGTCGAACGGTTCGTGCAGGAGATTGCCCACCCCCTGCCCAAAGCTGGAACAGGGCAGCACGTTGCCATCGGGGGCCACGCTCAGCAACCCGTCGGCTGCCGAGCAGGATTGGCTGCCCAGGCCGTGGGCCACCGGATTGAACAGGCAAAGGGGAACGGGGGAATACCACACGAATCTCATGCCCCGCTCGTTGGCCCGTTCTTTGAGGGGCAGCACCAGCTCGCCGATTTCGTCGTAGCCGATCTCCATGCGGCCGACGGCGTCGCCCGTGCGGATGACCATGTTCATGCTGAGGTAGGGTTGATCCATGTCGGCCAAAAAATCGACCAGTGCCAGGAGGTTGTCTCGGTTGAGGCTGTTGATGGTGGTGTTGGTGTGGGTATGGATGCCCGCTGCTTTGAGATTGCGGATGCCGCGCACGGTGCGCCGCCAGGCGCCGGGATGGCCGACGATGCGATCGTGGATCTCGGGATCGGCGGCCTCCAGGCTGACCTGGGCCGAGTCGAGGCCCGCCCGGGCCAGGCGCTCGACATAGCCATTGGCGCCGCAGCGCAGGCCGATGTAGATCGACAGCCAGTTCTTGCCACTCGCCTCGTCGGGGGTGGGGTAATAGACCCAGCGGTCAAACTGCCCGACGGCCTCTTGGTCGACATAAAGGCGAGTCTGGTCGACCAAGTCGCTGGTGACCTCTTCTGGGGTATCCACGTCAGCCGGAAGCTCGATGGGCAGGATCAGGGTGACGACCTGCTCTTCGATGGGCAGGGCCCACTGGGGCGGCGCCCAGGCAGTAACGCCCGGGGGCAGCGATTTTAGGGACTCTTCCAGCCTGTCCTTGTCTCGCTGGTGCGCGGCGAGCCTGGCACCCGTAATTTCCTTGATATCCCTTGCCGACCCGATGTGATCCCAGTGTCCGTGGGTGATCAGCACGAGCCCGATGTCCTCTGGCCGTACCGGAAGCTTTTCAAGGGCTCTGCGAAAGCCCTGCCCCTGGTTCGGGGACCCGCTGTCGACCATGATGCTCTGTTCGCCCTGGACCACGTAGCCCCGGGCAAACCCTAACCTGATCGGATAGATACCGGGACGCATCTTTGACCTCCTCCATAAGCCAGCACTCCAAGGCTGCTGCGCGATAGCCGGGCCGGTTCTGAAGCTTGGTCACGTCAAGATGGTCGGCGTAGGGATGTGTCGCGATGTGGTCCGGGCGACGGCGAATTCGCCAGGCGGTGTCCGCCCGTAGTTTGCGGAGCGTCTTGTCTGCGGTTCGGGTGAACAACATCTTGTACGCAGGCGTGTCTCTAGTTTGCAGCTCCCCGTGTGGAGCCTCTTGCTCACGCCAGGGACGTTCATCTATCGACCTTGATTATACACGAAACTGCACCTCCTGACAAGCGGACATTGCCGGGTTTCGCCTACGTTTGCCCAAACCCGGCGTCCATGCTATAATGGTGTCGACCTGGACATCTCGGAGGCAGCATCATGGACAAACAACCCAACTCGCGCATGTGTTTCGTCTGCGGCATCGACAACCCCATCGGCCTGCACCTCAAGTTCTACACCGACGACGAGGGACGGTGCATCGGCCGCTTCCAGCCCAAGCCCGAGCACCAGGGCTACCCGGGGCACCTGCACGGGGGAATTATCAGTACGCTACTGGACGAGACGATGGGCAGGGTTTTGACTCATCGCAACGTGTGGGCCATGACCGGTCGTCTGGAGATCAAATTCAGCAAGCCGGTGCCGTTGGATCAGGAGTTGACGATCATCGGCGAGCTGACCAAAAGTCGCTCGCGGGCCTACGAGGCCAGGGGCGAGATCCGGCTGCCCGACGGCACAGTGCTGGTCGAAGGCAACGGCGTGTACGTCCGCATCCCCGACGAAATGGTCGAACAGGCCAAGTCGGCGTTGGACTTTTGGGAGGTGATACCCGAATAAAATTCGCAGGGGCTGTCCTTTACAGGTCAGAAGGACAACAGAGAAGTGCTGTGGCACAAAAGGGTTATTGACTGCCCTGCAAAAAGGGCAGTCGGGCAAAAAATACAACCCTTTCCATCCGGTGAAACGGTTTGTTTCAGCGGAGCCGTGATTATGAAAAAAGGAGAGATCGAATGAACGAAGTGGTGAGTTTTCTGTTTTCGAGCCTGGGTGTGATCATTGTCCTGTTGATCCTGATTGCGACCGCAGCGATCAAGATCGTGCAGGAATACGAGCGGGGCGTCATCTTTCGCTTGGGTCGGTTGCAAGGGGCCAAAGGGCCGGGCCTGTTCTTTATCGTCCCCTTTATTGACAAAATGACAAAGGTGGACCTGCGGGTGATCACCATGGACATCCCCACCCAGGATGCCATCACTCGCGACAATGTGACGGTGAGCGTCAACGCTGTCGCCTATTTCCGCGTGATGGATCCCAACAAGGCCATCGTTCAGGTGGAGGACTATTACAAGGCCACGTATCTGATCGCTCAGACGAGCCTGCGGTCGGTGTTGGGCCAATCGGACCTGGACGAGCTGCTCATCCAGCGCGATCAGATCAATGCAAAGTTGCAAAAGATTGTGGATGAGGCCACCGAGGCCTGGGGCATCAAGGTCAGCGTGGTGGAGGTCAAGGACGTGGAGCTGCCGGCGACCATGAAGCGGGCCATGGCCCGCCAGGCCGAGGCCGAGCGCGAAAAGCGGGCCAAGATCATCCACGCCGAAGGCGAGTTCGGGGCCGCCCAGCAGCTCAAGGAAGCGGCCCGGGTGATTTCTGAGGTGCCGGCGGCGTTGCAGCTCCGCTATCTGCAAACGCTGAGCGAGATTTCGGTGGACAAGAACTCGACCATCATTTTCCCGCTGCCCATCGAGTTGATCAATGCTTTGGCGACCAGGTTGCCCCAGGCGCAAGAGGAGTAGGCTACAGGCGCGGGGCATCGCTATCGTTTGCCGATAGGCTGTGACCAGTCCCCTTTTGGGGATACCTGACAACAGAAAAGAGGCCTGGCGAGCTTTCGGCCCGCCAGGCCTTTTCCATACTTGGAATTGCTCGGACCCTAGCAGCCTGTCGGAGAGGGTTGTCATTCTGAGGAACGGAGGCGGCAAAGCCGCCGGAGCGACGAAGAATCTCGCCATTAGATCCCATTTGACAGCCGAAAAGCGAGATTCTTCGGCCCCTTCGGGGCCTCAGAATGACAAAATAGACGGCGTTTTGCCTCGGTGGTTTTCTCTCCGACAAGCTGCTAGATGGCCAGATCGAACGGCAGATCGCTGATATCCCGCAGTCGCCTGCCGTTCATCAAGATGCGCAGCATATCCAATTGGTCTTCATTGTCTGTAAATAGGGTAGAAACCCCTGCCTTTAGGCAGGCCGTTTTCAACACCTCGATGGGGTGCGAATTTGGTTGCTATTGCCATCAACAA
>CAYVLO010000409.1:0-3456 GCA_964452125.1 uncultured Anaerolineaceae bacterium
CCGACGATGAAAAGGCCTTGGTGAGTGCCATCGAGAACCTGCGGAGTTGGAGCGATACCTACATCGATCCAGGGGAGCGGCGGGCCATGGCCCAGGCAGTGTGGCACGCCGCCCACGACAACGACCGGCCTGGTGCCACAGCCTCGGCGGCTTTCCAGGCCTTCCAGCCGGAAGTCCTGGCTCAACTCCACACGCCGCGGCCCAGGCCGATGAGTGAGATTGTTATTCTCGGCGCTCAGCACGAGAACAACCTGGGGGAGCGCATCGCGGACTATGAGCAGCCGCGTACCGTCCGGCTGCAGGTCCTGCTAGAAAGGTACACCGATAGCTACGGTCGGGCCGAACAGCGCCTGGCGGCCTACGAGCTCGATGACAGCGGTGAGCGCACACAGCGCATCGGCTATCTGCCCAAGGATGCACCGCGGCAGGTGGGCACCTATCTGGCGATCCTGCAGCGGCAGGAGGGAAAGCGGCGGATCGAGGGCCGGCTGAGCCCGCTCCAGGAACGCAATCCCCCACCTTGAGAGCCTGGCTCGCCTCAATCGCCTGTCAAGGCTTTTCAACCATAATGGTCGTGCCCTCCACCCGGACCGCGTACGATTCCTGATCCTTGACTCCCATCTTGAGGAATGCCAGCTTGGCCCCACGTAGGGCTTGCCCTGTCGTGACATCGTACTGGGCGCCATGTTTGGGGCAAGTGACCACGCCTCCCTCTAGCCTGCCGCCTGCCAGAGACCCTCCCAGGTGATTGCACTTGTTGGCGATGGCATAGTACTCGCCACCCACGTTCGCCAAGAGAACGTCGACATCCCCGATCACGACCTTCTTCATCTGTCCCTCGGGCAACTCGGATGTGTCCAGCGTCGCTACAAACTCCATATCAGCCTCCTATTCCTCTCCATGGTGCACCTCCTGGCGCCTGCCGACCGGCGCCAGGTAGAGCGTGAATTCGTCCTCGCCATCCACACCCAAGAGCCGGTCGCACGCCTCCTGGTCGTAGGCAGCGATGGCGCAGGTGCCCAGGCCCAGGCTCTCGCAGGCCAGATAGAGGTTCTGGCAGACGTGACCGGCATCGAGGGCGATCACCTTGTGCGCGGCCTGATCGTACCGCCATTCCATGCGGGCCGGGATCGTCGTCCAGAAAAAGGTCACTGCGGCCTGCGAGACAAACCGCTGCCCCAAACAGGCGGCTGCCGCCCAGAGCCCGATCTGCGGGTCGAGGCTCAGTTGCGCCAATTGGCCGTCAAAAGGCAGATAGCGGTACAACCCGGCGGGCAGCGGGTCGACGCGGCTGACCGCCAGATAGGTCTCAAAGGAGTGACGCGCCCCCGCCGAAGGCACTGGGCGCAGCGCACTGATCGGACTCAACATCCGACGCACCCCCTGCGTGGCCCACAGCAGGGCGGCCAATTCCTCCAGCGTCAGCGGCGCATCGTCGTACTGGCGCACACTTCCCCGGCGGGTTATCGCCTCGCCCACCGGCATGCGGCCCAGCCGGGCCAAAGCCTCCTGCCCGTCAGGAAGGTCGATGCGGGCGGCGTCCGGCGGGCAGGGAGCCTGCAAGGGCGGCGGTGGCACGCCCCGGCTCTGATCGGTGCGGGAAAAGTCGATCTGCTGCCGGATCGTATCCTTGAGCAAGAAACGATGCGCTTCATAGTGGCGGTTCGGCATGGCGGCACCCCTCAATGGAATTCCTGTCTCCCCCCCCAATCCGGAAAGGGCCTGGGTCTCTGGTCTGTGGTGGCCCAACGCAGCTCTCCCCAGCAGCGGCGCGGGGCCCAGGCAGCACCCCAAACGAGTCCTACCCGAGTATAGCACACAGCCTGCGGGGCCGCAAGGTGGGCGGCGTTTCGGTTGGGTAACAGGTCGGTGAGAATTCCTGCAGGGATGCAAATCGCACCATAGCTGTCCCTGCTCTCTGCGTTCGTCTTGCAGATAGCGCTCTTGGCTCTTTCCGAGATACTTGGTCGCTTGTCAATCGTCAATCTCTCGTTGATGGACAGCGCTCTCTCGGCAATAATTTCTTTTGAGGAAATGATACCATCTCAGTAACATTTTACATAAGGGAATACGAAACCTTGACAAGAAAAGCAACCGGGAGTACAATCATTACCGTGACGAGGCAGTTTGCGTTTTGCTTGTAGGGGAAAGCCGGTGCTGTGACTCAAGTTGTCAGCACCTTTGATCGCTCAGCACTCTCCGCGTGGACGACAGTGAGGCTGCTTTGCCCCCCGCTTTCCCCCACAAACCCGCCACGTCACAGCGTGACCCGGTGTCAGAAAAGGGCTAGTGAGCCGATGACCAAGCGAGTGGATGCCGCTTTTTCAGCGCCAAACACTCGGAGATCATGAACAAATGGGTGGGCGAGGCAGAACAGAACGTGTCCTTGCCTGACCTTGCCGCCCCGGCCTTGCGGCTGGCCCCGAATCTTGAGGGCCATGGCCTGAGCACCGACGTTGCCTTGGATTCCCTGACCGAGCGCTTGGATGGCTTGATTCAGGGGCTAGGCCGAAAACAAGCAGCCTCATGGGTTTGTGGTACGTACAGCTTATCACACAAGTTCCGCAGTTCTCCTCCGATCTGCGGAACATGGAGTGGCGGATTCCGCTCGACTAGCCACGATGGCCAGATATGGGCGTAGGGCAGGACAGATTATGACGGCAGGCAAAAAACTGGGGAAATACGAGATCGTCAAGGAGCTTGGCAAGGGTGGCTTTGCAACCGTCTTCCGCGCCCGCGATCCTGATCTGGATCGAGAAGTGGCCCTGAAGGTCCTGGACCCACTGTTGACCCGCGATCCAGTCTGGGTGGACCGCTTCCGCCGTGAGGCGCGGGCCGTGGCCCGCCTGGATCATCCACATGTGGTCACGATCTATGAAGTCGGAGAAGCAGAAGGGCTGCTCTACATCGCCACGCGCCTGATCGAAGACGGCACTCTGGCGGATCTAATCACAGAGCGTGGGGCACTGCCTTGGACTGACGTTGTTCGCTTCGTTGCTCAGATCTCTTCGGCACTGGACTATGCCCACGACCAAGGAGTGATCCATCGCGATCTCAAGGCAGCTAACATCCTGATCGACGAGGCCCGAGGTGCACAGCTTACGGATTTTGGATTTGCCAGCATCGTCTCGGAAAGCAGCTACAGTGTAAGCTTGAGTGGCGGTGTGGTGGGCACACCCCACTACATCGCCCCCGAACTGTGGGAAGGGAAGCCAGCAACGGCCCAGACCGACATCTATGCCCTTGGCTGCATTCTGTTCGAGATGGTGATGGGTGAGCACCTGTTTCAGGGCGACACAACGCCAGCGGTAATGCGAGCCCACTTCAAACCGCTCGAATTGCCTGAGGAATGGCCTGCGGGTGTACCTACGGGACTGAAGGAGGTTCTTGAGACAGCCCTTGCTAAGCCTAAATTTCGCACCTTTCAAATCGAATAGAGAGCAGTAGATTCCTGGC
>CAYVLO010000410.1:0-3455 GCA_964452125.1 uncultured Anaerolineaceae bacterium
GTGGGACCAGCGCCAGAGGGGCGATCCCGATAACGTCGCCTCCCGGGGCGGGTACCGGATGAAGTTCTTTGCGCCCGAGGCCTTCGAAGGCTTCTTGACCGCGGAGTTTGCGATCGGTTAGGCCATCGTGTAAAACTGGCGGCGGCACACCCGGCAGAAAGCTGCGGGGTGAGCCTCCATTACTGTTGGAGCGAGCCATGCCATGCCTAATACGCTCCAACCTCAGTATTTAATATAATAATTAACATAAAATCCCTTCTTAAACCTCCATTCGGCTCACGTTGAAGTTCTGTAAATCCCTTGCCCCTCTCCGTAGTAAGACTCGTAGACGTGCTGATAGACCACTTCGCACTTCTCGTCGTACATCTCTTGGGTGTAGTTCTGGGGCAGATGATCGAGGACCGTCTCGATGCAGAGCTTGACCGCCGCCCGAGATTGCTGCCTTTTGCGCCAGTCGAGGACGAGCTTCTCGTTCCTGAGGGTCTCCAGAAGCTCTTTTGCCACCCTCTTGACCTCTCGCTCCTCGTTCTTGGTCAATCTAATCTCCGGCTTCGTCAGAAGGTCGAAGAGCGCCAGCTCCTCTTCTGAGAGGCCTTCCGAGATGGCCCGCTTATCTTCGGCGTCGAGCTCCTGGGCGAAGGCGATCAGCTCATTGAAGAAAGCCTCCACGTTCAGGTAGCCGGAGTTGTAGTCGTCGATCAGCCTCTGGAACTTATCGAGTGCTTGCGACGCAAGCTAGCAGCCCGCTGCGTTAGGTGGCTCACTCTTACTTCAGTAATCCCAATGCTCATGCCGAACCGGCAGGTGGTTTAGCATTTCTCGGTAGAACTGCCACTTGGGCATGAAGCGGTCCATCAGCGAGACGAAGCGGGCATTGTGTGTGGGTTCCAACAAGTGCACCATCTCGTGGACAAGGATGTACTCAAGGCATTCGTGCGGTTTCTTGGCGAGATCAGTATTGAGCCGGATATTTCTGGATTTTGAGTTGCAGCTTCCCCACTTGGTTTTCATCCTTTGCACAAATAACCGTTCCACTTTCACGCCCATTAGCAGTTCCCATTTGGTGATCAATGGCGTCACAGCTTGCTTAAGCTGAGCACGATACCATTCTTCCACGATGGCCTGCCTTTTGCTCTCATCGGTTCCTGGGCGCACCCGTAGAATCATCTTTCCGTGCTTCAGCTCCACTTCCGGCCGGGCGTTTTCCTCAACGACATCGAGCAAGTAGCGCTTCCCCCAAAGGTAGTGGCTCTCGCGGTCCAGATACTCACGCGGCGTTTCGCGCTCTTGGAGCTGGAGCTTCTTTTGTTGCTGTCTGATCCAGTCCAGCTTGGAAATAGCAAAGACCCTGACGGTATCCGCGCTCATGTGCGAAGGCGCCGAAATACGCACTCGTCCGTTCGGTGGGTGAACGCTCAAATGGACGTTCTTTATATCCTTAAAAATTACATCCACCGTGAGATCACCAAGTTCGATCTTTGTGACCATCAATACTCCTTCTGTGCTTTGATGACGAGGAAGATGCGCTCCACCTCCGATACATCATCCCCCAACAGCGGCAACAGCGCCGCTTTGATGATGTTCTCACGCGCTTGAATTCCCCGCCAGCCGTCCGGACGCACCTGTTTGACGGTCTCTTCGATCTGTTGTGCTAGAGTCAGTACCTGGTCGCCTTGCCCACTGTAATCCCCAGACGCTTCGGATTGTTTGAGGTTATGGTACAAGGCACGCAAGGCAGGGCTGGCCTTGAGTGGTTCCGGTGTATCTTCTATATGCCCGGCTATCAAATTCTTTATTAGTTCGGCGATGCGTTTTAAGTATTCCTCGTACTCGATAGCTTTTGCCTTGCGCGCTGCGATGATCTCGCACAACAGCGCTGATATGTTTTCATAGAATGCCGGATCGTTGAGATGCTCCTTGATGATCCTGCTGCGGACGTTGTTTTCGATGATCTCGGCGATGGCGTCTTTGTTACCCTTTAGGCCGCCGAGCTGCGAGGAGATGGCGCTTGCGATACCAGTCTTCACGATCAAATCCATCAGCCCCATATTATCGAAGGGGGAGATCTTCCTCGGATCGTCGGCCTCGATGTAGGTGTCGATGAGGTGGCGCATATCTGCTTCGTAGGGCTTGAGGTCCAGGGTTTCCCCGCTGGCCTTGCGGATGATCTCACGGACGTTCAGGTAGTGTTCGATCTGACGCTTGATGCGATTGATATCGGAACTGCTGTATCCCGCAGCTTCCAGTTCGTCGGCGATGCTGGCATAGGCTCGCACCAGTGAGACGGTCGCTTTGTAGAGCGCGGCACGGCGCGTTTCTCGCTCTTGCAAATCAGTCGGAATTTCGGTGTTGCCGCAGAAGTAGTGAATGTGCTCCAGCTCGCCTTTCGGCGGCTCCACAGGCTCGCACAGCAAGGCAAGCGCTTCCAGCGCATTGTCAAGCCGTTCCCTGCCCTTCTTCAATCTGTCCTTCAGCAGCACCTGCGGATCTGCGCCACCAGCGCTGTTATCCAGCTCGGAAGTGTACACCGCGATAGCGTTCTCCAATTTTCTGAACAGGTCCTTGTAATCGACGATATAGCCAAAGTCCTTGTCTTCGCCGTCCAGGCGATTGGTGCGGCAAATGGCCTGGAAGAGACCATGATCCTGCATGGACTTGTCGATGTACAGATATGTGCAAGGTGGAGCGTCAAAACCGAGGAGCAGTTTGTCTACCACGATGAGCAGCTTCATGTTCGCTGGCTCTTTGGTGAACAGCGCTTTGGCCCACTCCTCGTAGGTCTCAGACTTGGTCATGCCAGGCTCGGCTTTTACGTCTTTGAGCAGCTCGGTGTAAGTGTTATAGATAAATTGTTTGTCGGTTTCGGTGTTGGCGCCCGTTTCCTCCTTGGTTAGATCCTGAGCCTGTGGATTGTATGAGGTCACCACTGCGCACTTGCCTTTGAACGGCGTCTTCTGGAATATGGTGTAGTACTTGCTTGCCTCATAAATGCTCGAAGCTACCAAAATGGCGTTGCCGCGTTCGCTGGACAGACGAGGTTTCACGCTGAAGTCAAAGACGATGTCGCTCACGACCCGCTCCATCCGAGACCTTGAACTGAGCACCTTCTGCATCGTGCCCCAATGCGTCTTCAGTTCATCCTTCTGCCAGTCGTTTAATCCTCTGGTCTTGGCCTCGAACCACGCATCTATCTTCTCCTCGGAGCCGAGATGCTGGTCGATATCTCGTGCCTCATAAATTAGGTCAAGAACAACCTCGTCTTCCACCGCCTCGTTGAACTTGTAGGTGTGGATGTAGCCGCCGAAGACCTCCAGAGTGGTCTTTTTGTCCTTCTTTAAAAGCGGCGTGCCTGTGAAGCCGATAAAAACCGCGTCTGGCATCATCGCCATCATCGTCCGATTCAGCTTGCCGCTCTGAGTGCGGTGGCACTCGTCGACGAAGACGAAGACCTCACC
>CAYVLO010000411.1:0-2805 GCA_964452125.1 uncultured Anaerolineaceae bacterium
GGCGGTCAGCGGCATCCGGGTCCAGGCGGTTTATGATGTAGAAGCGGCTAAGACCACCGGTCTGGTCAATCGTCTGATCGCTGAGAAGAGCGCCCCCAAAGCCGATGTCTTCTGGAACAACGAGATCGTGCAGACGATGGTCCTGAAGGATCACGGCGTGTTGGCTGCCTACACGCCTGCCGGCGCAGACGAAATCCCTGCTGCCTTTCGCGATCCGGAAGGGTATTGGACAGGTATGGCGGCCCGAGCCCGGGTGATGATCGTGAATACGGAGCGAGTGGCTCAACCGGAAACGATTGCCTCTCTTCAGAACCTGTTAGATGAAGCCTGGCCGGCGAAGGAGGTGGGTATCGCCTACCCTCTTTTTGGCACCGCAGCCACCCATGCGGCTGCGTTGTACGAGGCCTGGGGCCGAGATCAGGCGTTGCGCTACTTCCACCAACTGGTTGACCGCGGCGTCAGCGTGGTTGATGGCAATTCGGTCGTCCGCGACCTGGTGGTATCCGGCCAGTTGGCCTTTGGCCTGACCGATACCGATGATGCGTGTGTAGCGCGGAGCCGAGGGGCTCCCGTCGCTATCCACTTGCTCGATCAGGAGGATCTCGGCACGCTGGTCATTCCCAGTACCGTGGCCTTGATCGCGGGCGCACCCCATCCCCAGCAGGGCCAGGCTTTGATCGATTATCTGCTCACCGCCGACGTAGAGCGGGCCCTCATCGAAGAGGACTTTGCCCACATTCCATTACACGCGGGCCTGCAGGATGTTCAGGCCTGCCTATCCATCGACAGAATCCACGCCATGGACGTCGATTTTGCGCAGGTCTACCGCCATTTGGAGGCTGTTCAGGCGGATCTCAGGGAGGTCTTTCTGCGGTAAGAACGTGTTCGCACTTCTTTGGCCATCGGATCCTCTTTGACCTTGGCCCAAATCGGGCCTGAGATGAGGGGGGAGTGGTGTGCGCCGGCCTGCTGGCCGGCGCAGTGGAGGAAGAAGCACAGTGCAGCGCTTTTCCAGGTCTGGCAGCGCAACCGGGAGCTCGCTCGGTCGCTGTCTGGTGTTGGCCGTTTACCTGGCATTCGTGATGGGGCCTGTGCTCGTTCTGGCCGTTCTCACAATTCAGGCGCTGCTGGATGGCCATCTCGATTGGCTTCAATTGGCGGTTCCGTCGGGACGGCGCCTGAGCCTCTTGCTGGGTAGTGTCGCCCTGGCCCTTCGCGTTTCGGTGCTCTCTACGGCGTTAGGGTGGCTGGTCGCGGTGCTGCTCTGGAGCCGGCGGGAAGGGCCTGCGGGAGGGGCCGTGTGGCTTGTGCTCCCCCTGATTGCGCTGCCACCCTACGTGCACGCGTTGGCCTGGTATGCCCTGGAGGATGCCCTGGGTGTTTTCCTGGCGCCTTGGGGTCTGTCGATGGGACTCCTCGAGGGCCAGCGGGCTGCTCTCTGGGTGGAGACGGCGGCCTTTGCTCCCCTGGCCCTGGGATGCGCCTGGTTGGGGCTGTGGGGCATCGATGGCGACTTGGTGGATGCGGGGCGCGCGGCTCGGCCTGATATTCAGACCCTGCTGCGCATCGTGCTGCCTCTCAGCGCCCCTGCGATTCTGACGGGAGCCGGGATCATCTTTCTATTGAGCCTGCTCGACTATAGCGTGCCCTCCTTGTTCCACACGCCTGTGTATGCCATGGAGATCTTTGCCGAGTTCAGTGCCAGTCACCGGCCGGAACGGGCCTTTCTCATCTCCATCCCCCTTCTCATCCTGGCTGTGGCGGTGATCGCTGCCCTTTTGGAGCCCGTCCGGACCGTGGTCACACGCGTCCGGATCAAGGGCGCTGCCTGGACAAGCCCGCCCCATTGGCCTCGGTGGATGGCCACGGTCCTGGCTGTCGCTGCCTTCTTATTCGTGGCGCAGGCCCTTTCCCCTCTGCTGGTCATGATCTACCGGAGTGGGCATCCTGCCCAGTTCTTCGCAACCCTGGCCGATGCTGCGGGCGAGGTGCGCTTCTCCCTATGGACGGCCGCGCTCACGGCTCTTCTCACCTTGCCATTTGCGGTTACAGCGGCCCGCCTACTGTTGCGGCTGGGGCGCTCCAGCAGAGCGGTCTGGCTGCTGATCCTGGTGCCCTTTGCCATCCCTGGCTCGCTGGTGGGCATCGGCCTGGTGCATCTGACCAACCGACCGTGGCTGCAGACGGAGGTCGTTGCTGGCCTGACGCCGGCTCTCGCCGGCGTGGCTCGCTTTGCCCCGCTGGCAGCCCTCCTCGTGCACGCGCAGTTTCGACGGCCAGATCCCCTTTTGCACGAGGCAGCGCAGGTTTTCCAGCCCGCCTGCTGGCGCCGGCAGGTCCAGATCAGCCTGCCGCTAGTGATCCCCGGCCTGCTTGCCGGGGCGGGTCTGGCTTTCGCCCTGAGCATGGGCGAACTGGCTGCAACCCTGATGGTTGTGCCACCTGGACGGGCGACGCTGACCATGCGCATCTACAACTACTTGCACTATGGTGCCACCGACACAGTGGCCGGTCTCTGTCTTGCCCTGGTGGTTGCCGCCCTAGCTGCCGGAATGACGGCTGCAGGGGCACTGGCTTTATGGTCTCGCATCGCGGCTGGCGGCGGGGTGTCGCGATGATCAGCCTCAAGCGGGTGAGTAAAGCCTTCGGTTCGATCAGAGCGGTGGATCATGTCAGTCTCGAGATCTTGGCCGGACAGGTCGTGGTCATTCAGGGACCTTCTGGCAGCGGCAAGACGACGCTATTGCGCCTGATCGCGGGCCTGGAGTTGCCCGATTCGGGAGTGATCGCCCTGGATGACGAGGT
>CAYVLO010000411.1:2815-3444 GCA_964452125.1 uncultured Anaerolineaceae bacterium
CAGTGCTGTTGATTGGGCCACGCCGCCCCACTCCCGCGGGATCGGCATCGTCTTCCAGCGGTCTGCACTCTGGCCTCACATGACGGTCGCGCAGAATCTCTGCTTTGCCATGAATGGCCTCTCAAAGGCCGAGGCCGACGCCCACCTGCACGAGATCCTGGAGAGGGTGGTTTTAACCGACTTGAGAGATCGCTACCCGAGCCAGCTTTCGGGGGGTGAGGCGCGGCGGGTGGCGGTCGGTCGCGCCATGGCAGCCAGACCGAAACGTCTGCTCCTGGATGAACCCCTGACTAGCTTGGATCCGGAGCTCAAAGGACGCCTTCTGACCGCGATCTTGGAATACGCCCATGAGACGGGCGCCACCGTCCTGTATATCACTCACGATCGGGAGGAGGCACGGGCTGTTGGCCACGTGCGATTGTGCATGGAGCGGGGGCGGATTGTGGGATGAAGGCGAAGCGCTCGTGGCAGGTGGCGGGGCAGTTCCTGTTCGGAGTCGCACTTGTGGCCGGGCTGGGCATGGGGGTCCTGCGCCTCGTTCCTCAGCGGGAGCCGCCACCGGGGTGGCTGACCATCCGGCCTCCCAAGGATGTCATGGCCCTCCTGGAACTGCAGGACACGATCTGGAG
>CAYVLO010000412.1:0-3440 GCA_964452125.1 uncultured Anaerolineaceae bacterium
GGGAAGCGACCACGCCGCCCACCAGATAAAAGGCCAGGTACTTGACGTGGCCCAAGGTGTCTTCGACGTTGTCGCCAAAGATCCACAGGTAGAGCATGTTGCCACCCAGGTGGGCCAATCCGGCGTGCATGAACATTCCGGTAAAGAGGTCGGTAATGTCTCCCAGGCTGAGCGCCCCGGTGAAACTGGCAGGGATCAGGGCAAGTTGGTAGACCAGGGCCTCTTGCTCGGGTCCAGCCAGCCACAGAAGCACAAAGGCGGCGATGTTGAGGGCGATCAGTGCATAGTTGACGAACGGCACCCGGTGGGTGCGGATCTCGTCTCGGATTGGGATCATGGGGGGTCTCTCCTTTGTTCTTTTCGCAGGATGGCCGCCAAGAACGGCGCTTCCTATTATATCCCGAACCCGGCGCCAGCGCAACTTGGGGTCAGGGGTCTTGGATCGCAGCAACCCCCACGGGAGCGGGAGTGATGAGGCGCCCAGCTCAAAAATGTACCCTGAGGAGGGCTGGGCCAGGGCAATTGCCTTTGCAGGTTCAATGCAATGATGATGCCTGATTAAGAAAACTCACTTTGGAGTGCACGCCTGGCAGGCCAGGCGTGCACTCCAAAAAGGGAATCTCCAGTGCGAAATGATCGGCTGAACCCACTGTCCGAATCTCCGTGGATCCAAATGGGTTCACCCCAGGGGTTGGGCGCATGGGGGTTTGACAAAATGTGGTAGTCATGGTACAGTTTAGGGGCTGTTGAGGCCTGCAGACTGGTGTTTTGGCAGACCGATCTGCTAAGTGGTTCTCGGCGTCGCCGAGAGTCTGCTCATCAAGGAGGTGGGTATGGTACGAAACAAGACATTTTTTAGAGTGCTGCTCTCTATTGCATTGATCACAGGTGTGATCGCGGTGCTACCTGCAGCGGCACAAGAGGCCGATTGGCTGGTGACCAGCGAACGCGGCACAGTTGGGATCTCGTCGCCGACGGCTGGTGAGACGGTCAGTGGCGAGGTAGAGATCATGGGCACGGCGACATCGCCGGCGTTCTCCTACTACAAAGTAGAGTACTCGGTGGATGGCAGCGCCTGGGTGACGGTGGACGAAGACTGGCAGCACGAGGCCGCGGTCACCAACGACGCCCTGGCTAGCTGGGATGTCACTGGGATCAAAAATGGCGCTTACTGGCTGCGCGCCGTGGTCGTGGACAACACGGGCAACTTTGTCGCCTCCGATCCCATCCAGGTGATGGTGAGCAACCCTGTCGTTGAGGCAGAGGTCGCTGCCGAGCCTGAGGCCGAAGAGGCGGCCGAGGCCGTGGCTGAGGCTGTGGCTGAGGAAGCGGCGCCTGCCCCGGCAGCGGCTCCGTCCTGGCTGGTAACCAGCGAGCGCGGTACGGTTGGGATCTCGTCGCCGGCGGCTGGTGAGACGGTCAGTGGCGAGGTAGAGATCATGGGCACGGCGACATCGCCGGCGTTCTCCTACTACAAAGTAGAGTACTCGGTGGATGGCAGCGCCTGGGTGACGGTGGACGAAGACTGGCAGCACGAGGCCGCGGTCACCAACGACGCCCTGGCTAGCTGGGATGTCACTGGGATCAAAAATGGCGCTTACTGGCTGCGCGCCGTGGTCGTGGATAACACGGGCAACTATGTCGCCTCCGATCCGATCAAGGTAACTGTCGATAATCCTCCTCTTGAGGACTAGGGACGGCGCGTTTCGGGTGCTCGCGCCCTGGGCGCTGGCGTTCGAAATAATGGGTGCGTAGGCAGGCTCAACAAGCACGAACCCCAGTGCGGACGTTCGCACTGGGGTTTTCTGTTGCTGGCAGGGAGCGCCGGGCGGATTGCGCCGTTGAGGATGACCTCCGGTCAGGGTCTCCCGTTTGTGGGCTGCGAGCTTGGAAACTATTGTTGCAACAGCCCTTTGCGCATTTGGTTTGCCGTTTGACACCTGTCTCAAGCTCCGGTATAATAAAGGGGCAATCGGATCTTTCGGACTTGGAACGAATCCAGGATGCCCGACATCGAACCCTCATCGATGCCGAATTTGTTTCCAATGGTCACGGCTGGGCTGATGTACCCCCTGCCAATTGGGTATGGCCCTCTGTGCTACAAAATAAGCAAAAGGCGAGCACTGATGAATTTTATCCAAGATAGGCGGATTTTGGTCATTGACGACGATCCCGGCATCTGCGAATTGTTGAGGCACATCCTGGACGGACGTGGCGCCCAGGTCTCTTGCGCCATAGACGGCACTGCGGGCTTGGCGCAGTTCCATGATTTCCACCCCGACCTCGTCATCCTGGACGTCATGATGCCCGGCATGGACGGTTTTGACCTGTGCAAACGCATCCTGGGCAAGGCGCGTGTGCCCGTTATTTTCCTCTCGGCGCGGGGCCAAGATCCGGATATCATTGCCGGGTTGGGATGCGGCGCCGTCGACTATGTGGCCAAACCGTTCAGCAATAAGGTGTTGGTGGCTCGGGTGGAGGCTGCCCTGAGACAAGCCCAGTCTATCGGCGGCGGTGAACCCGACGGGGGATACCGCGACGCCTACCTGACGGTCGACGTCGTGGCGCATCTGGTCCTGGCGCGGGGCGAGCGTGTGGCGCTGACGCCTTTGGAATGGCAGTTGCTGCTTTTCTTTGTCGAAAATCCGAATCGGACCCTTTCGTATGCAGAGATCCTGCGCGATGTGTGGGGACCCGAGTACGAGGATTGCCTGCACTATGTGCACGTGCACGTCAGCCGGCTGCGCAGCAAGCTGGAAATGGATCCGCGCATGCCCCGCTATATCCATACCGAACGCAGTGTGGGCTACCGGTTTTCTCCTCCGGTAGTGGCCGACAGATCTGGCGAAGCGTAGAGCAGATCGATCAGTCATATCTATCGCCGTTCGGCAAGTGTGGGCCGGTTTTTGTTCGAAACTGGCTACTGGAGCCCCTTTTTTCCTTCCTCGTCCAATCTTGAGAATTTTTTGAGAAAACCTCATTGACAAGCGGTGTCTTGACCCGTATAATGGATGGAAGGGCAGCATTTCGGACAGGATTTGTCCATTCTGTCTGGACCTTGCTCTTGGGTTTGGGAGTTTGCCCCCTGGCGCGCCCAACCCGCAGCGAATCCAATCTGTTATCATTCCGGGCGATGACCTCAGGACTGTTTCGCGTTGCATATCAAGCGATGGGTGAGGCGGCCTGCCTTCTGTCGAAGCATAAAAGGAGGGTAGCCAAGGAGATAAATTCGACCGAAATCGTCTGAAAGTGATTGAGAACAGGCCTGCAGGTGCGGGCCCGAGCGGGGTATTGTGCTCTCAAGATGCTGACCCCCTACGCAACTTGGTTTCCATAAAGAATTAAGGAGAGATACTATGAAGACACGAACGTTTTTGGCTTTGGCTTTGGTGCTGAGCTTTGTGCTCGGCGGTGTGGCGATGGCTTGGACAAGCGTGGAA
>CAYVLO010000413.1:0-3436 GCA_964452125.1 uncultured Anaerolineaceae bacterium
CGAAATCATCGCACCAGCCGTGCCTATACCATGAAAATTGGATCTACTGAGTCTCCAAGTACCAACACAAACGTGCCCTCGTTCTGACGGCTCGCAAGCTCGTGCGTCTGGTGCATGCCCTGCTCACAAAGAATGTACCCTATGTGAGGCCCCGGACGACTGGACAAGAACAGGAGGATGACAGGCTGCAATAGATAGCGTCTGAGCGTTGTCTATCACAGTTGCATATACCTCACATATCCGCAGGGAATGTTGCACACCCTGTTGGGATAGCTGGGTATTGCCTATGCCCAGTCCAGCAGCCAAAAAGAGCCTATTCCTTTGTCAAAGTGCCACTTGACTTTTTACCGCATGTCTTTTTACATCTGGGGGGTTATTTTCCAGGCTGAAGGCAATAGCCCACGCCACGCACGGTGCGGATCACCGCCGGGCAGCGAGGATCTTCTCCCAATTGGTTACGGAGATGGGCGATGTGGACATCGAGGGTGCGCTTGGTGTGGCCATCTTGCGATTCCCACACTTTGCGGCACAGCTCGTCTCGTGATACCACCTGTCCCGCGCTGGCCATCAGAATCGCCAGGATCTGGCTGCCCAGGGGTCGAAGCTGGAGAACCGTATTGCCCATTTGCAGCCGTCGCGACTCGGTGTCCAGGGCCATGTCGGCCACGCGGACCATCTTGGGCGCGTGGCTGATCAATGTGGCATGGAGCAGATCTATCAAGTCCGTCTCTCGATAGGGTGATGTGATATGCACATCCACCAGATCGGGAACAGACTGTTGACTGCGGACGATGGCCAGGATCGGCATGTCAAATCGCTGTTTGAGCCGGAAAACAGAGCGGGCGCCCCCGGTGGGGGGCAGATCGAGGATGATCAAGGAAGGTTCGACGTTCAGTTGAAGCGCCTGGCTGGCGCTGGGCACCCAGCGGATCAAAAACTGTTCGCCGTTCGGAGCATCCCTGAGTCGGTTTACCAAGAACTGGCTTCGAGCAATTACGATCAGTACGTAAGGATCCATTGGGTTTATCAATCAACCTTTAGCCTTGGGCGAAAAAGACCACACCATACTCATCTATTATAATCGGGGGAACCCAGGGTGTCAATCTGCGGGCAAATGCAAAGGTGAGGGGGAAAATGCTACTAGGGATTGTGGTTTTTCAGAGCCGAACCACAAGGAACAGTAGGCGCCCGAAAAACGCTGGCGCGTTTTTCGGGCGCTTGAAATTCTATCAATTTTATTTTTTGCCCCCGAAATCAATAGAATGGTTATGAATTCACTGATTTCATGGCTCAACCATGGCACAGACCCACAGAGTATGCCAAAGGGTGGAAGCTGCTCACATCCGCACGCAACCAGAGATGTGACCCGTATTGGCAATCTCGCTGGCGAGATCGATCAGGGGGGTGGGCTGCTGTTCCCAACCATTGGCTGCTTTGCAGGTTAGCTCCTGGCGCTCGGGGCAGTGGCGGCATTGGTTGTGCAGCCATAATATGGCGCGACTGAGCCTGGAATAGACCAGTGATAGGTCTTCGTCCTCTTCCTCGGCGTCGTCCCTGCCCTCGATGCTGCCCGTTTCTGCCAACATGTGGGCCAACTGCCCCTGGGCAAACAATGCCTCGGCGCTGCCTGTCCCCTCTTCCGTCATGGTGGGGCTGTCGGGCAGATTCTGCCACAACTCCAACAGCTCGTTGTAGAAACCAGGATCGATTTCATGCGAGGGTACAGACAGATCCTCCCCTCGTTCGGGCCAGAGCACCATGCTCAAGGCAATCACCGCGCTGAAACCGGCAATTGGAGCGGGGAGGTTGTCTTCCTCCAGTAGATCTCTCAGGGATTCGGGCGACCACATATCCATGGGGAAGGGCAACGTCGGTCCTCGCTGCATTTTCGCCCAGATCTGCATCGCGGCCTGGGCCCGTTCAGGGAACTCGCTCAAGAGATCGATCACAGCCCGGGCGATCTTGACCAGCTTTGGACTGCCTACCTTTCGGCCCGTTGGCTCCGGAGGCAGGTTGCCCTCCAGCGCCATAGCCAGGAATTCCAGAGGGTCTTCCAACACCTGGCTGGGTACGCCATCGAGGCGCAGCAGATCATCGATCTTTTCAATCACTGTCATCAGCGAAGACAGGTATGTCGTCTTGGCCAATTCCTCGACGAGTGGCCACCAAATCCGGGGTTCCACAAAGCCGAGATTATAGTCGTCGCCATGCACTGGCAAGTAGCGATCGTCAGACAAGAAGACGGTGTTGGCCAGAAACATGGTGGCCTCGAATAGCACGAATTCATACTCTTCGGCGTTGTCAAATTCCATAACGTCGTCAAGCTCGTCCCATGGATCGAATTCATCCCAATTGTCAGACTCGTCCCAACCGTCAAAAAACCCAGAATTCTGTCTTTTCATGATCTACCCCTTTCACTCTTCCGCCTATGAAACATAGATGGGATTTGACCAGATCCAGCCACGCCACCGGCCCGCGTGGCGACGGTAGGCCTCTACGCGATAGACGCCGGGTCTATCTGTCACGAGGGTCAGACGATCACTGCGAGCCTGGGCGATGGTCTGTCCATCTCGGAGCAACCGCAAGCGGCAGATTTGAGGAGCTACTGCCCGAAATTCAATCGTGCCCTCTGCCCGTAGCGTTTGGCCCATCGTCGCGTCGGTGGCACCCGATTGGGCCCAGAAGGTGAACCCGGCGGCCGGGCCAGGACGTTCGTAGGCTACAAACCCCTGACCGCTGCGTAGCGCCGCATAGAGGGCTGCCTTGTCATGCTCGACCTCACCGGTGAGCGGCTCGAGGCTCAGCAGGTGCGTGTTTACGCCGCGAAACAAGTACTCGTAGGGCTGCACTTGACGACTGAGCGGCCCCAGGTGATAGGTCCCGGCATGGGCGTCGGACCCGCCCAGAGCGGCGACCGGTCGCGATTGTAACAGCTCGTCCCATTTGGCCAGCGTCTCGGAAAAAGGGCCCAAGCCGGCCAGGTCGGGCACAAAGGCATAGAGGATGGCGCTGGCCCGGCCTTTGATCCGTGCCTTGAACTCGGACATATAGTTCCACAGTTCGATCCCGGCATAGCCTTCCACGTCCCAATCGCGCCAGGAGATGTTGGGCTCGCGCAGAAACTCGGGCGCGTCGCGCTCAAAGGGATGGGCCAGAAAGGTAAACCCACCCTGGGCCGAAACCGCATCGATGACGGCTTGGGGATCGGCGGCATGGGGAGCCACGTCCTCGCGGATCTGAAAACAGAGCAGGTGGCTGGACTGGGGTTTCCGGTTTGGATCGTGGATCTCTTCGCCCACCAGCACCAGCGTCCGCTCGATCCAGCCTTCGTGCTGGGGCAAGAACCGGTTGTGGTCGGTGATGACGATAAAATCCAGGCCTGCTTTGGCAGCGATGCGCCCCACCTCCTCGTGACTGGCGGCGCCATCGGAACTGG
>CAYVLO010000414.1:0-3432 GCA_964452125.1 uncultured Anaerolineaceae bacterium
GCGATGCCGTCGCCCCTACAGATCCCATCGCGAAAGCGCAGTGTAGGGGCGACGGCATTCCGGAGACGCCTGTGTCGCGATGAAGGGGCCGCCCCCTGCACAAGCGATGCCCCGCCCAAGGGTTCCTGGGAATGCCTCGCCCGCCATGATCGTCGGCGCCTAAGGTGGGCGAGGCATCGGCCAGGCCACCGCATACGGGATGTTCCTGGTTGCGGCGGGCGCCATCGGCTGCGAGGCTCAATTGCCGGCGGCGATGCCGTCGCCCCTACAGATCCCATCGCGAAAGCGCAGTGTAGGGGCGACGGGCTCAGTCGATGATCTGCAGGTAGAGATCTTCGGTCTCTTGCATGGGGCTCACCCCCAGGTCTTCGCGGAGGATGTCGGCGCAGAGGCGATATTGGCGGATGGCCATGCCCCGGTCGCCCAGGCGAAAATAGCAGCGCATCAGCTCGCGGTGAGCCAACTCGCGATAGGGGTCCAAATGGACCAGGGACTGGTAGGCTTCAATGGCGCGGCGCAAGTGGCCCCGGCTGGCGTGTAGCCCGGCCAATAGCTCCAGGGCCGCCATGCGGTGCTCGCGCAGGCGTTCCCGCTCCATGGCGCACCAGTCGGCATAGACGCCTTCCAAATAGTCTTCCTTGCACAGCTCCAACGCCGACTCTAGCAGCGCCGCCTGTTGGTCCCCATCCACCGACCGCTCGGCCCGGTGCAGCCTCGTTTCAAAGGCTTCCACGTCGTACCAATAGTCGATGTCGCGGTTAAAGCGATAGACGCCGTCCTCATAAAGGACGGTGTTTCGGCCTGCGGCCCGGCGCAGCCGGTAGAGCGTAGAGCGAAAGATCCCATCCAGGCGGCGGGGTGGGTGGTCGGGCCAGAACAGGTTGCCGATCTCTTCTTTGCGCAGGTTCTGGTGTTGCAGCAAGCAGAAAAAGAGATCGCGGCTCTGGACCGTGGGCCACTGCACCGGTTGGCCGTCCACCTCGACCCGGGCCCGGTCCAGCGCCCAGATCCGCAGGGTCGACCCGCCCACCACCTGGGGCAGCGGCTCGGGTCGCTGGGTGGCCTGCTGCAACAGATCCTCGATCCGCGCCCGCAGGTGGGGCAAGGTCTGGGGCGCCAGCCCCTGTTTTTCGGCATAGCGGATCAACCCCAACAGCGACTGGCCCTCGACCACCAGGAACTGGTCGTGGCTCAGGGTGGCGGTCAGGGCCAGGGCTTCGGCCAATTCGTCCAACGCGGCCCCCCGCTCGCCGGTCGCCAGGCAGAGGTGAGCGCGATGGAGATGGGCCACGGCCCGCTCGCGCTTGACGCCGCTGCGGGCCAAGAGGGTGATCGCTTCGTCCAGATGGTGACGGGCCGTCGACCAGGACCGTTCCTGGCAGGCCAGCGCCCCCAGGGCAGTGTGGCACATGCCCAGGTCCAGCGCCGAACCCTGCTGGGTGGCGACGTCCAGAGCGGCCTGGAGGTGGTCGCGGGCGCGCCCGGTTTCGCCCATCAGCCGCAGGGTGTTGCCCAGGGCGCACAGGGCATAGGCGCGGATGGCGCCCACTTTGGCCTGCCCGGCGAGATCCAGGGATTTGATATAAGCCTGGCGAGCCCGCTCGTAGGCCAGCAAGGCGCGGTGCACGTCGCCCAGGCTGGCCCATACATAGGCCTCCACCCGCAGGTCGCCGGCCTGCTGGCTCTTTTGCAGCGCCTGGTCCAACAGGCTCAGGGCCGAGTCGTACTCGCCCTGCCAATAGTAGATCACCCCCAGGCCGTTCAGCGTATTGGCCCAGGGCCCGGGGTTGCCCAACTGCTCCCAGCGGGCCAGCGCCCCCTGATAGTAGCCGGCGGCCCGGCGTAGATCCCCCTCCATCTCGCAGCTCAGGCCCAGGTCGTGGAGCAGCATGCCCACGTTGACCGTATCGTTCAGGCTTTCGTACATCCGCAAGGATTCTTCCAACGCCTGGCGCCCCCGCTCCAACTCGCCCAGCGCCATCCAACACAGTCCCATGTTCTTGTGGGCCAGGGCTCGCGCCGGGTACTCTTCGACGGCGGCGCCTGCCGTCATGGCCAGAGCTTGCTCGGCGCAAGCGATGGCCTGGGCATACTCGCCGCGGAATCGCCGCACATAGCCCTGCATAGCCACGGCATAGGCCATCATGGCCGAGTCGCCGCGGGCGCGCCAGGTCTCTTCGGCCTGTCGGAACAGGCTCAAGGCGGCCGCCAGGTCGCCCCGCTCCATCCAAATTTTGGCCCGGTGGACCTGCAGGGCCGGGTGGGCGGCCTGGGTCTCGGCCGGAAGGGCGTCGATCCAGCCAGCCAGGGTGTCCCACCGTCCGGTGTCGTACAGCTCGATGGCGGTGCGCCGCAGCACGTCGATCACGGCCGGGATCTGGCCCAACTCCAGATAGCGGCTCACAGCCTGCTCCCAGCGGCCCCGCGCCTCGTAGGCTCGGGCGGCGCGCAGCATCCAGTGGCGGTAGGCATCTTTGTTTTCGCGGCGCAAGGTGTCGCGCAGGAATTCGTGGAACAGGTCGTGGTAGCGCAATTGCCCCTCTCCGCCTTCGTACTCGACGACAAAGAGGTTGCGGGCCATCAGCTCGGCCATCAATTCGGCTGCGTGGTCCAGCCCCAGCACCTCGGCGCACAGGTCGGCGCTCAGCTCGTCCAACACCGAAGAGTGGAGCAAAAAGGAACGCAGCTCGCGGGGTTGGAGGTCCAGCACCTGCCGCGACAAATAGTCGTACAGGTTGGCATCGATCCCCCCCCAGGAGGTCGATTCGCCGCCGGCAGGCTGCCACTGGCGGACGGAGGTCAGCAATACCCCGGTGATCCACCCGCCAGTGCGTTCCACCAGGCGGGTCGCCTGGTCCAGGCTCAAGTGGATGTCGTAGCTCTGTTGGGCGAGTTGCTGGACTTCGTCGGGCGTGAACCGCAGCTCGTCGATGCTCATCCCAGCCGCCTGGCGCCGGGCCACCAGCAATGAGAGGTTGGGCAGCGCCGGCAACATGCGCGAGGCCAGGATCACGTGACAGCTCTCGTCCACGTAGGTGACAAAGAGGTCGAGAAATTCGTTGATCCGATCCTGGTCCTCCACGGTGTGGTGGTCGTCCAGCACCAGGTAGAAATACTCGGGCACGGTGTCGTACAGTTCCTGCACCAGGGTGGCGACCACCGGATACAGGTTGGCGCCCGGATCGACCGTCTCGCGCAGCAGGGCGCGGGACCGCTCGCCAAATTGGGGAAAGCGATGGGCGATGGCGGCGATCAGATGCTCCAAAAACAGGTGCAGGTCGCGGTCAAAGGTGTCGAGGGTGTACCAGCACACCGGCAGATCGGTGTCGTGGGCAAAGTCGGTCAGCAGGGTGGTCTTGCCAAAGCCGGCTGGCGCCGACAACAGCAGCAGCTTGCGATCCAGGTGGGAATGGAAAAAGTCCAGCAGGCGAG
>CAYVLO010000415.1:0-2054 GCA_964452125.1 uncultured Anaerolineaceae bacterium
GTTCCAAACCGACCAGCCCGAGGTAGCCGAGGATCTGTTGCGCAGCCAGATGTTGGATGCCGTTTTTCGTTTGCGGCTGAGGAACCTGCGCCGCCACTACCACGAGGTGCAGTTTCTTCAGGATGACGCCCGCACCCAGGAGACGCGGGACGCGTCGAGGAGCTATTTGCAGTTGAATATGCAGATCATGGCCCGCATTGGTCGTCTGGAAAAGGCCGTCAACGAACGGACCCTGGCTGGAAGGCGACAACGACAGGACGCCCCGGTTCGGGTGCCCTTTTCTTCAGAATGAGCGACAGCCAGCCGGCGCGCCCGAGGAACATGGATAGGACAGAAGAACGGTCATCCAACCACAGAGACATGGAATCCATGGGTGATTCGATCCCCGAGATGGACATGGAGAAGGACGGCGCTGCGCTGCGAAGCCTCTTTGAGGATCTGGACATCGCCTGGCAGGAGGGGGACACCGACGAAGAGCCCCAGATGATGGATCTTCGCGCCGTGGAAGAGTTGGATCTGGTGGACAACGAATCCCTGGACAAGCTCGAAAGCGCCGTGGGCGCCAGCAACGATCCGGTGCGCATGTACCTGCGCGAAATCGGCCAAGTGCCCCTGCTTTCGGCCCAGGACGAGGTTGCCCTGGCTCAGGCCATTCTCGATGGCGATCGAGCCGCTTTGCAGTTGGTGGAAAAAGAGCTTGCCAGCGAAGAGGAGCGGGCCTTGCTAGAGGCCTCGATCCAGGCAGGGAACTTGGCGCGCCGGCGATTGGCCGAAGCGAACCTGCGCCTGGTGGTCAGCGTGGCCAAGCGATACATCGGCCGCGGCATGTCCCTCCTCGATCTTATCCAGGAGGGCAATATTGGCCTGATGAAGGCCGTCGAAAAATTCGACCACACCATGGGCTACAAGTTCTCCACCTATGCCACCTGGTGGATTCGCCAGGCCATCAGCCGGGCCATTGCCGATCAGGCGCGCACCATCCGCATCCCGGTTCACATGGTCGAGACCATCAGCCACCTGATCCGCACCCAGCGGCGGCTACAACAGGAGCTGGGGCGCGACGCCACTCCTGAAGACGTGGCCCTCGACCCCGAAATGGCCAGCGCCGTCGGCCTCGATGAAGCGGACCGGGAGGCGATCCAGGCCGCAATCCTGGCGGAAGAACGGCTCGATCCGATTCTGGCGCGCAAGCTGCGGCGCGCCGCCAACCGCGTCGAGCAGATCATCCGCATTTCTCAGGAGCCCATGTCGCTAGAGACGCCGGTGGGCACTGAAGAGGATAGCTATCTGGGCGATTTCATCAAGGATGAGACCATGCCCGAGCCGGACGACGCCGCTTCCAAGCAGCTCATGGCTGAACAACTGCGCGTCATCCTGAACTCGCTGAACCGGCGCGAGCGCCAGGTGTTGGAGATGCGGTTCGGGCTCAAAGATGGCCAGAGCCACACGCTGGAAGAGGTCGGCCAGGCCTTTGGCGTTACCCGAGAGCGCATTCGGCAGATCGAAGCCAAGGCCCTGCGAAAACTCAGACATCCCCTGCGCAGCCGCAAGCTCCGCGACTACCTGGGGTAAAGAATTTGACACAAAGCGGCGGGGCAAGTATAATTGGCGTCGCGATCCTCGGTAGCTCAATAGGCAGAGCGGCCGGCTGTTAACCGGTTGGCTGTAGGTTCAAGTCCTACCCGAGGAGCTGGATGACCGAAAGACTCCTGCCCTTTGTGGCGGGAGTTTTTCGTTTCGGGGCGATTCCACAAATTTCGTCTCAGATGGGCGTTGTAGGGGAGAGGCATTCCGGAGACGATTGTATCCCGACGGCGGGACCGTCCCATGGGCAAACGATGCCCAGCCCACGGGTTGGTGGGAATGCCTCGCCCGCCGCGGCGATGGGCGGGCATAGTGGGCGAGGCATCGGCAGCAGGTCCTTTGTGGGCCCAGGGGATTGCGGCGAACGCCATCGACTGCACGGCCGAACTGCCTGTGCCGATGCCTCGCCCCTACGAATTTCGTCTCAGATGGGCGTTGTAGGGGAGAGGCATTCCGGAGACGATTGTATC
>CAYVLO010000415.1:2154-3409 GCA_964452125.1 uncultured Anaerolineaceae bacterium
GGGCGAGGCATCGGCAGCAGGTCCTTTGTGGGCCCAGGGGATTGCGGCGAACGCCCACGATTCTCCTGTGAGGGCGCGGCATTCCCAAGAAACCGGACCGCGGCGGCGCTTTGCGCCCGGTCAAAGATCGTTGGGCGAGCAGATCCCTGCCGGGAATGCCGCGCCCCTACAAGGCCGTTGTGGAAGGCCTTGCTGCCAGGAATATTCCCTGCCTCAAAAGCCGACGCAGACCTGATCCATCTCGGCCGACCGATAGGCAAAGGCCATGTGGGGCGTGTTGAAATACCAGCCGGGCTGCCCGTCGGGCGACATCAAAATGATCCCGCCGTGGCCCTGGGCCTTGTCGACCAGGGTCTGAATGGCTGCCTGAGCGGCGGCATGGGGGTCCTGGAGATCGTGCAGGCAGTGCAGGGCCAGCCGCGCCAGGATGACCTTGGCGATGGCCTCGCCCCAGCCGGTGGTCGAGGCGCCGCCCAATTCATCATCGGCGTAAAAGCCGCAGCCCACCATCGGCACATCGCCGACGCGCCCCGGCATCTTGTTGGGGATGCCGCCCGTTGACGTGCCGGCGGCGATGTGCCCCTGCGGGTCCAAGGCCACGCAGCCCACCGTGTCGCCGGGACCCGAAAAGGACGTGCGAGCCGAATAGGTGCGATCGTACAAGAGCTTTTGCCAGCGGGCAAATTCGCGGGGTACGGCCAGATCGGTCAGGTCGCACGCGGGGAAACCCATCTTTTGGGCAAAGCGCTGCGCTCCCTGGGCGATGAGCAGCACGTGCTCGCTCTTTTCCATCACTGCTCGGGCCAGCCTGATGGGATTGGGGATGAATTGCACGCCCGCCACCGCCCCCACGCTCAGGTCGGCGCCGTCCATAAATCCGGCGTCCAGTTCCACCTGGCCGTCGGCGTTCAGAAAGGCGCCCCGTCCGGCGTCAAAGGTCTCGTCGTCCTCCATGACGACGATGGCCGCTTCGACGGCATCCCGCGCCGAGCCGCCGTCGGCCAGCACCTTCCAGCCGGTCTCGGCGGCGCGGCGCGTGCCCTGGCGGTGAGCCTCCAGTTGGTCGTCTGGGATATCCCAGGCCCCTCCGTGCACGATGATCGATGGTCGCATCGAACGGTCCTTTCGCCTGTTGGAAAGAATGGGACAGCCGCTGTATTGTAGCCGAGTCGGGGTCGAACGTCAAAGTGCAGACCTCCGAGTTCTCCAAGAACTCGGAGGTCTGGGGCCTTTGTCTCGGGCCTTTGGCGGCGAC
>CAYVLO010000416.1:0-3407 GCA_964452125.1 uncultured Anaerolineaceae bacterium
CAGCGTGTTGTCCAGGCCGGTCTGCTCTCGGACAAAGGCAGCTTGCTGGCTTGCCTGGGCCAGGGAAAACTGCTGGCGGCTGGCCTCGATGCCCTGCTGCCCTTCGACCCGCTCCCGCTCCAGTTTCAGTGCAAAAGCCTGCTCTGCCTGGGTGAGGTCGGCCCGCTGCAGCAGTTCAATCTGCTTTAGTTCGTACTCATTCTCCAGTTTGAGGCGGGCCAGGAGGTGGGCCCGCGTCCGGTCCCGGTCCTCGACGACAATCTGCCGGTCCCACAGCTCATCCTCCCGTTGCCAGCGAATGGATCGTTGGATCCGGTCCCACTCGTCGTCCTCGATCAGTTTCTGGCGGTCGATCCCGCGCAGGAACTGCTCCATTTCGCGATCGCCGGTCAGCTCGTTGAAACGGTCGGACATGACGGCCCGGCGCATCCGCTCGCGCAACAGCACGCGCTGCTCAAAATGGGCGATGGCGCGCGTCTCCTCGGCGATAGCCTGAATCTCGGCTCGGTCCTTGACGTCAAAGAGGAGTCTGCGCCCTTCCAGCTCGGCCTCCTCGCGGGTCAGCAGAAGAAAGAGTTCCTCCTGCTTCTGGGTCTGCTCGTCCCAGCCGATGTGACGAAAGTGGACGGTGCGCACCCGGCTGAAGCGCAGCCCGGTCTGGCGCAGTGTCCCGTCGAGGTGGGCCTCGATGTGCAGGGCGAATTCCTGTTTGAGAGCCAGATTGGTGTGGAGGTCCTGGGCGCTCCGGGGGCCAACGCACTCTTGGGCGGCGTCCTGGATCTCGTCGTAGAGGTAGGCCCGCAACTGGGCCAGGGTATAGCTACGGGCGCTTTTGAGCAGGTTGGTGATAAAGGCCAACGGGTCGGCCACCTCTACCGCCACGTGGCAGTCCAGCGCAATCTTGAGCGGATCCTGGGTATAGACGTCGTTGATGGTCAATGCCAGGTCCATCTCGCTGGTGTCGACCAGCAGGGCGGTCGCCCGGCGGCGCAGGCTGGGCACGCTCAGTTTGTCGATCAAGTCGCGCAGGGTATAACGGCCCGGGCCGATGGTGCCGGCCAGGCTGCGGCCGTCGAACAGGATGATGGCCCTCGTCCCCGGCTCGATGATCAGATCTCGGCGCAGGACCCCTTCCAGGTCGTCCACCTCGACCCGGGTGGCAAAATCGTTGGGGTCGCGGGCCCAGGTGTTGCCCACCATAGTGGGACGCTCGCTGCCGGCCGTCTCCTTGCGGCAGTGAGGACAGAACTTGGCGGCGGCTGGGATCTCTTTCCCACAGAAACGGCAGGTCACCGTGCCCTTGGCCGCCGGTTCGCCACACCAGGGGCAAAAGTTGGCATTGCGGGGAAAGCTCTTTCCACATTTGGTGCAGGTTTGCTCAAACATGTTTCGGTGTCCTTTCTCTTTTGCGCCCCGGCTAATCCCGGTTCGACAGGTATGCCTCCCGCTCGGTAAAGCGGTTGCGCAGGGTGTTAAAGCTCTTGTCGAGTTCACGCAGCCCGGCCGAGGCCGCTTCCACCTGGCCGTCGTTCACCTGTGCATAGAGCGACTCTGCCGCCTGGGACAGCGCCTGACCGCGGGCCAGGAGTTCACCGTCCAGGTCGAGCATGGCCGCCAGGTGGTCGTCGGGCACGTCAGCCTGAGCCAGGTAGCGGCCGGCGGAGTAGTTGGCGGCGGGCACCTTCCCTTCCCCAAAGTCCCGCATGGCTTGTGCCACCTGGCGTACTTGAACGGCCAGCTTTCGCGCCGCACCTCCGGCGCTGTAGCCCTTTTTCCAGGCAGCCTCCAGGCTGTCGGCTATCTGCTTCACACTGGATTCGACACGGGCCCGCACTAGGCGGTCGGCTTCGCGACGGCGTTTCAGGCTGGCACGCGACTCTTCGAGCTTGTCACCGGCCGCCTGTTGGCGAAGTTGGCGCACCTTGCGCCGCAGGAATAGATCGGAGAAAAGGGTCAGGGCGGCGACGGCGCCACCCGCGATCAACGCATAGAGACTGAGCTGCTCATACTCCAGTTCCATCTGCGGGGCCAGGATGGCAACCGCCGCCGCAGTCAGGGTCAGCACCGTGCCCACGACGCGCAGGATCCAGAGCAGGCGATTGACCCATTGGACGGGATCTCGCTCCTCCTTGGTTCGCGCGGCTTTTTCGGTGCTTTCCAGGCGAGCCATCAGTTGTTGGAATCGGCGCTGGTTCTCGCTGCGATCGCTCTGCAACGTCATGCGCAGAGACGTTACCTGGCGGTCCAGGGCCTGCATGGCCTGTTGGGCCCGCACGGCGGCCTCCTCCGGGCCCTGTTCCACCACCTGCCACAGCAGGTCGACCAGCCGCTCATCGGGCGGCGGTTGCCCCTGGTCGCTCAAGAACTCGGCCAACCGGTACGCGAGCATCTCTTTGTCTTCGAGGCGTTGGAACAGCGCCTCGAAGCGGGCGTCGCGGGCCGCCCGGGCGGCAAGGTTCATCGAGGCCAGGGCCTCCTCCTCGTCGGCCAGGGTGCGCGGCTGGGGGCGCTGGCTGCCAACCAGCGTCAGGCCCAGGTTCGACAGGGCCGCTCTCAAGGGGCCAGCCATGGCCTGGCGCAGGGACGATTGGACCTGCTCCTCCAGGGTGAGATCGTCCATGGCATGCTGCTCCGCCGTGTTCTGGGCGGACTGCACGAGCAGCCCGGCCAAACGGTCCTCAAGGTCGAGCAGGGCCATCTCAGGGTCCGGCGACCCGGTTATCAAGTCCTGGTAGAACCGGGCCGGATCCGAGATCTGGACGGTGAGCGGCCAGACCAGGTCAAAGGTCTGTCCGTCGCCGCTTTTCAGGCGCTGAAGGCGGGGGTGCACGTCAAAGGGCTGTTGGGAAAGGAGCACAACATCGGGGGCCGGACGGGGCCAGTTGCCCAGGCGATAATCGCCGGCGGCGCGCCGGTCGCGTACCTCCTCGCCGTCCACGAGAAGGGCCTGGCTGCCCTCGGGCACTGCTAACTCCTTGCGCAGCGCGCCGGGCAGTTCTTCACCAGGAATCCATCGGATGATCGGTTCTTCGGGCATGGGGGTCCTCCTTGCACCATTGCTTGCCGTCCGGCGGTCAGATGGGGTCGTCTGCGCCGGGCTCTGATTCCACCTCAGACTGAATCTCTATGTCCACGGTCTGTTGCTCAAGGGACTCGGGCTCCCAGGGCCGGCCGTAGGTCAACCCAAGCTCACAGCGCCCCGGTTGCAAAGCGCGAAAGACGAGGCGCTCACGTCCCGCCGCGCCCAGGGCCGGCCCGCCCGGTTCAAAGCGTTGGGCTTCCAACGCCAGGTACGCCGGGTCGACATCTGCCTGCCAGGAATAGCCGGCGGTGGGCTGGGCCGGCAGCGATAGCGAAAACCACTCGCCGGCCACGACCCGTATCGCCTCGATGGGCGGGCCAAAGGT
>CAYVLO010000417.1:0-3375 GCA_964452125.1 uncultured Anaerolineaceae bacterium
GGCGCCGAACCTGGGAACAAGCCACAGGTTCAGGCCCACCTGGAGCAACAGCCCGATACCGCCTACGTAGGCGTTCAATATCGGTTTCCCCCGGCCTGCAATGTCGTTGGCCAGAACCCGAGACGCGCTGATGAATACGATCCCCGGCAGTAGCACACGGAACAAGGGAACCGAAGGCAGATAGACAGAAGAATATAGCAGTTCGATCAACCAGGGGCTGAGGAAAAACAGCACAGTCGCACCCATCCCTGTGATCAGGAGCACGTTTCGGCTCACCAGAGGAGTAAGTTCCTGGCGCTCCTTTTCCGTTTCCATGGCCGAGATCACTGGGAAAATCATGGTGGATGCCGATTGGGAAACCAACCACAGGCGTTCTGCCAGCCCCACCGATATGGAGTAAAACCCGATGGCAGTGGATGGCATCAGGGCGCCGAGGAGCAGAATCTCGATCCGGTAGTTCAAAAAACCGATCACGTTGCCGACATAGGTGCCAAGTCCATAGCCAAGCACCTCTCGAAAATAGCCTCGATCCAGACGGATGGAGAAACCGCCCACCGTTCGCCATACCCAGATCCCGAGGATGGCGCTCAGGACAAGGGAGCTCAGCACGCTGGCCCCGATCGCTCCCTTGACGCCGGCCTTGAAGGCGACGAGGGCCACCAGCAGCAGAATCAAAAAGACGGCGCTGTACAAGATGGACGACGAGTTGTATTTGCCGATCTGGCGTGTTCCCAGCAGCATCTGGTTGCCGATCTGCGACCGAAAGAGGTCGATGGGCACGAGGACCAGCGCCAGGGCCAGCAGCCAGCGGTCTACCTCGGGGAATACCAGTTGGGGGAAGACGCTGAGCAGAACCAGCCCGGCCAAGATGCCGATTGCGCCCAATCCCAGGCCCACCAATGTGTTGTTGCCAAATAGCACATGGCGGGGAAATCGGTCTTTGGCCGAGAAAAAGACCGTCGCCGGACCCATGCCCAGGTTGACAAAGGTGATGATCAGAGTGGGAAATAAGGCAGCCATGGTGTACAGGCCCTTGTCGGCAGGTCCCAGGCCGCGGGCCAGCACGACCGATAGGGCAATGCCCAGGCCCAAGTTGACCAAACTGGCGCTGGTGGTATAGAGGGTGTCTTTGGCAAAGGTCCGCAGCATCATCTGCTTCCGAATCTCAGATCTGTGATGGTCGGGGCCAGAGTTCGGTAGATCTCGGTTAATCGCTGTACAATGGCCTCTTGACCAAAGCGAGCGAGGCAACTCGCCCGGATTTTCTCTGGGTCGTAACGCCCATAGTCGTCCCGCATGTGCCGCATGGCAGTCGCCAAAGCTGAGGCGTTTCCTGGCTCCACCAGCAGACCGCTGGTCTCATCCACGATCGAATCCGGACCGCCGGATCGGGTGGCGACCACCGGTTTGCCACAGGCCATGGCCTCGATGAGTGTCACGCCAAAGGTCTCGACGTGACTGGAGGACACGAGCACGTGGCTTTGCTGCAGCAAGGCGCGCACCTCGTTGCGCGGCAGGCGGCCCAGAAACTCCACCTGTGGGGCGATCCCCAGATCGCTTGCCTGCTTCTCCAGGGCGCTGCGCTGACTGCCGTCGCCGCCGATGTGTAGCCGTGCCGGTTTTCCTCGAAAGGCCAGGGCAAAGGCTTCCAGCAGGATGTCAAACCCTTTTTTTGGCTCTAAGAAGGCGACGGCGGTGAACACAAAGGGCTCGGCAGGCAGTGGATCTTGGGGTAGGGCAAAGAATTTGCCATCCACCAGGTTGCCTAGAACTTCGATCTCGCAGCCTTTGTCATAGGGGCGCAGTTCCGCCGCTAGAGTGGGACTGACGGCCAACCGTTTGCTGGCGAGGCGCAGCGTGTCCCGAATTATCGGGACCTGATCAGGCCGAATTAAGCTGCGCTGGAACCGCGTTGAATGCTCGGTGATGACCACCGGGACGTGCCAACGGGCTCCGATCTGGCCGGCGACATAGCCGCCATACAGGATTGAATGGGCGTGAATGACATCGGGGAGACCCTGGTCCTGTCGATAGCGGTCAAAGGCCCTTTGCGCCGCCCGGACTTGCAACCAGAGATTCCCCCTCTGCAGGAACCCCGGGAACCAGCCCCACTGGTAGACCCGGTAGGTGGGCAACCCATGATCTTCTTGGCTCAAAACTTGGGCGCGCAACTCGGACCAGCGGCGCACCTGCCCCAGCTTTTGCTTGGACAGCAGGATGGGGGAGACCAGCACGCTCACCCGATGGCCTGCCTTTTGCAGCGCCAGCGCCTGTTCACGGAAAAAGACACCGTTCAAGGGGTTCGTGGCCGTTGGATACCAGGAGGGGAGAATAAGGATGTTCATGGGAATGAGGCTAGAGCATCCTGGAGATCAGCCGGTTCATTAAATAGTTCAGCGGGCTTTCGCCTCGAACGGGCCACCAACGGCTCTTGGGGGGTGTCAAGGCTTGGTAGCCATAGTCGGCGAGGAGAAACCCAAAGTGAAGCGAGACATAATGGATCTCCAGAGGCGTGATCTCCTGGCGCCACAGATCGAGATTGGCCGCCGAGATCCCGGAAAACGCCAGGCCCCGGCTGCTGTTGCCCTGCCAGGGCTGGCCCAGGCTGGTGGGCCGGAGCAGTGAATCCACAAACTCGATCTCCAAATAGTCGGCGATCGATCGCACCGTGGCCTCGGGTTGCTGCAAGAGATCCTCGTAGCGCACCACTTGGTAGTCATCGATCAAGCGACGGTTGCGGTAGAGAGAATAGAACGAGTTGTACAGGACTCGAAATGCGGGGCCGATAAACGGGTAGTCCTTCCCACCTCCTTTGCGCCGGATGGCCACGAGGTTGGAGTAGGGGTTGCGGACAATGTGGATGAATTTGGCATCGGGAAACATGTGGATCAGGTCCGGCGCAAACTCGGCGTTTTCCACCGACTTTTCGACGGTCCGGAGGTGATCAGGCATCGGTTGGCCCATCAAGCTCTTGTACGTAGAAGCGATGATACAGGCGATCAGCTCGGGCAGAGTCTCGGCGGGGCAGGCCGACAGCTCTTGTTCTATCGCATCCGGGTCGAGCTTGCCGACCAGATCATTATCGCCCACCGGATCCTTGATGGTGTTGTATCGCCGGACGAGCTCAATATAACCTTCACGGGTCTGGTCCAGGGACAGGGTCGGTGGGTAGGTTCGCCTCAGTCGGTAGTCGACCCAGAACCGGGCAAGCTCAAAGAAATGAGCTTCGAATGGCATCACGAACAACTCGGGGTGGCCATCCAACAGGCTGCGCAGCAGGCTTGTGCCCGATTTGTGTGCGCCAAGTAGAAAGATCGGTCTTTGAATCACAAGGTGTTGCTCCTTTGACGAGCAGATCGAACAACTCGCCAGCCG
>CAYVLO010000418.1:0-3374 GCA_964452125.1 uncultured Anaerolineaceae bacterium
TGATGGCCGAGCTTTATGTTCGCATGTTCTTTGCGGGCAAGTTCGACTTTAAGCACCTCTTTAAATACGACGTAGCTCTGGCTATCAAAATGCTGCGCAGCGGCAAACTCAAGATCCTGCCCAGCATCGCCCGTCGCTCGCGCAATGGCCAGCCTCCCGTCGAGAGCAAGCCTGCCCCCATGGCAGACTCGACCGAGGTGCCCGACATCATCTCCTACTACCCAGGCTGTAGCCTGCATGCTACCGGCATCGAATTCAACATGTCCTCCCACGCCATTGCCGAAAAGCTCCACCTGAACCTGGTGGAACCCAAGGGGTGGGTGTGCTGCGGCACATCCCCTGCCCACAACACCAATCACTACCGATCCATCAAACTGCCCATGCAGACCCTGGCCATTGCCCACGAACTGGGCCACCGCTACATGGCCATGCCCTGCGCGGCCTGCTTCTCCCGCTTCCGCATCGCCATGCACACCGTCCAGCAAGATCCCGAGATTCGCACCAAAATCGCCTCCGAGATCGGCTACGAATATCAAGGCGACATGGTCGTCGACAACTTTTTGACGACGATCACCGACCGCGTGGGCTACGAGGCCGCCGCGCAACCTGTCGTCAAACCTCTGAATGGCCTCAAAGTAGCCTGCTACTATGGCTGCCTGCTCACCCGCCCACCGGATATCACCGGTGAGAAGCACTATGAATACCCGACCAACATGGACCGCCTGATGGAAGCTCTCGGCGCCACCGCAGTCGATTGGTCCTACAAAACCGACTGCTGCGGCGGATCCTTGTCTCTGAGCACCCTGGAGATCGCTCTCGATCTTAGCCAAAAAATCCTGCAGAATGCCATTGACGTAGGAGCCGACGCCATTGTCACAGCCTGCCCGCTGTGCCACGCCAACCTGGATCTGCGCCAGAACGAAATCAACGTCGAATATGGGGGGAAATTCGATATTCCCATCCTGTATTTCACCCAATTGATGGGCATAGCCTACGGCCTCGATGCCAAAACCCTGGGCATCGACAAGCACCTTACGGATGGCGTCGGATTGCTCCGAGCCAAATCCCTGCTCTGAACTTGAGCGACCGTTACATCCGCCCACACGCCAGTGTGCAACAATTCGGCGGTGAGGCGGTCAACCTGCGCGCGCCAGCGCGAAATCGACCCTAGGAGGATAACGTGAAACTGACAGAAAAGCCAGTGGCCAACTTTTTGGACGAGCTAGCCAGCAAAGCCCCGGCTCCAGGCGGCGGGAGCGTGGCAGCGATCAGTGGCGCCCTGGGGGCAGCCCTGGTCAGCATGGTCTGCAACCTGACCCTCGGCAAAAAGGGCTACGAGGACGTCCAGGACGATATCCAGGACCTGCTCGCCCAATCGGAGGCACTTCGAGCCGAGCTGACCGACCTGCTCGAAGCGGATGTGGCAGCCTACAGCGGATACTCCGCGGCAGCCAAAATGCCCCGCGCCACCGACGAGGAAAAAGCCGCCCGCGCCGTAGCCATGCAAGCCGCTCTCCAAGTCGCCACCGACGTGCCCCTGCGCATCGCCGAAGCAGCCGTAAAAGTCATTGATTTATGCCAGCCGGCTGCTGAAAAAGGAAACAAATTTGCCGTAAGCGATGCCGGCGTCGCCGTACTCATGGCCGAAGCTGCGCTGCGCAGCGCTGCTCTGAACGTACTCATCAACCTGGGTTCTCTCAAAGATCAAGAGTTTGCCGCTGCCAAACGTGCACGCCTCGAGAGCCTTCTGGCTGGCAAGGGAGCCCTGCGCGACCAGATCTATGACCTGGTCGTCAGCAAATTATAGACCTGAGGGATCACCGTGTCGTCGGCAATCTGCCGCCAACGCTGGTTCCCTTTTGAAACCGAAACTGTACTGGAAAGGAGAGAGGAATGACCACAACAACCATCCTGGACGGCAAAGCCACGTCAGCAACGATGCGCGCCGAGTTGGACCAGGCCGTGGCAGCCTACAAGGAACAGACTGGCATCACGCCGACCATTGCCGTCGTGCGCGCAGGGGAGGATCCTGGCTCGGTCTGGTATGCGGGTGCCATTCAAAAGACGATGAAAGCGCGCGGCATGGAAGCTCAACTCCACGTGCTGCCCGAGACCGCTACCCAAGAAGCGATTGTGGCCCTGGTCAGCCAACTCAACGCGGACCCGGGCGTCCATGGCATCATGGTCCAGGAACCGTTGCCCAAAGGCATTGATGAAGCTGCCGTCAAAGCGGCTCTCTCGCCCGACAAAGACGTGGACGGAGTCCATGAAGTCAATGCCGGACGACTGGCCCTCGCTGCACCCACAGGACGCCCCTCTGGGGTTGGGCCCTTTTTCGTGCCCGCGACACCCGCTGGAGGCATGGAACTCATGCGCCGCTATGGCGTCGAATTCGCGGGCAAGAACGCTGTCGTAATTGGCCGCTCCCCCATCGTCGGCAAGCCCATGGCCCTGCTGCTCATGCGCGAAAACGCCACCGTCACCGTGTGTCATTCACGCACCAAGGACCTGCCCGGAGTGTGCCGCGCCGCCGACATCCTGTGCGTGGCCATTGGCCGGGCAGAAATGGTCAAGGGCGATTGGATCAAACCGGGCGCCGTTGTCGTCGACTTTGGCGTCAATGACGTCGAAGGCAAAATGGTCGGCGATGTCGCTTATGACGAGGCAGCGGACGTGGCTGGGCTCATCACCCCTGTCCCAGGGGGAACCGGCCCGATGACCAATATTATGTTGTGCCTGAATCTACTGGAAGCCGCTCAGCGCCAAACCGGATAGCAGGCAAGCCCAACATTCCCTTCTGTTTGACAAGCTTTTCGGCCTATGGTACGCTATGAGACAGTGTTGTTTTGTCCATCATCAGGCCGAGCAAATTTTGCGGCACAGGTGCCGCCCAAAAAAACTCAAGGAGAGCACAGATGTTAGTCGAACTCAAGAAACCTGTACCGAGCGATATTGAAATCGCCCAAGCTGCCAAGCTCCAGCCGATCATCGAAGTGGCCAAGAATCTGGGACTGTCGGAAGACGATCTCGATTTCTATGGCAAGTACAAAGCCAAAGTCCATCTCGACGTCCTAAAGAAATTCGAGGATCGCCCCCAGGGCAAGTACATCGACGTCACGGCCATCACACCCACCCCCCTGGGCGAGGGCAAAACGGTCACCACCATTGGCGTCAGTCAGGGGCTCCACTACATCGGCAAGAAGGTCATGACCGTCATTCGCCAGCCCTCCCAAGGTCCAACGTTTGGCATCAAGGGCGGCGCAGCCGGCGGCGGCTATTCCCAGATCGTGCCCATGGAGGACTTTAACCTCCACCTCACCGGCGACATCCACGCCGTAGGTGCAGCCCACAACCTTCTGGCCGCAGCCGTAGAC
>CAYVLO010000419.1:0-3355 GCA_964452125.1 uncultured Anaerolineaceae bacterium
GCGCTTGGCCGATCAGCATCTCGTACAGAACGCAGCCCAGGGCGTAGATATCAGCACCCGGCCCTACTCCTTTGCCCTCCCAGATCTCGGGCGCGATGTAGGCGGGTGTGCCGACGACGCCCCCTACCGATGAGCGGGCCACAACCGAGCTTTCGGCGGCTTTGACGAGACCAAAATCGGTCACGATCGCCTCACCACGGGCGTTAAACAGCACGTTGGTCGGCTTGATGTCGCGGTGGACAAAACCCTGGCTGTGGGCGTACTCCAGAGCGGCGGCTACCTCTAGGATGATTGGCATTGCCTCTTCCAAGGGCAGAGATCCTGTGCGTTCGATCCGGCTGGCGAGTGTGCCTCCCGGAAGCAATTGCATGGCGATGTACAGGCGGCCTTCCAGATGCCCCAGATCGTACACGGTGATAATGTGGGGGTGATCCAACTGGGCGGCCGCGCGGGCATCGTTCTCAAACCGCTCGACGAAAATCGGATCGGCCAGCAATGCCGGATGCAAGATCTTGAGGGCGATATCTCGCTTAAGCACGCTGTCAGTCGCCTTGTAAACGGTAGCGAACCCACCTCGACCGATCTCCTCGGCGAGTTCGTATTTCCCCAGGGTCTGCCCTCTTGATTGGTTCACAGGATCCCTCTCCTACCCGCAGTCCTCATCGATCGGCGCTCCACAGTCCAAACAGAAGCGGGCTTGTTCATTCTCGATAGGCAAATTGCAGTTGGGGCATCGCCGCACTGCCTTGTCGCCGCGACGCACGGTCACACCGCCGTTCAAATCCTGGCCTTCTATGCTTACCCGCCGGCCCTCACCGCGCCGAATATCCACCCGATCACCGACCTGTTTTCGGGCTCCCGGCTCTACCACATCACCGATAATGTTGATCGTCGTTGGGGTGATACGGTCCAAGAGGCTGCTTCCCCGGCGCATCACATGCACGCTTTCCACTTGCAGCAGTTCGGTCCGCAGGCCGCGGTCATCTTCGTAACTGACTCGGATCTCCAGAGGTACCCTCGCTCCACACTCCCCCTGCCGCGGTCGCGCGTGAACCTGCAACAACTGCGACTCGCCGGCGGGCAGACCCTCCATCTCCTGCAACCGGCGAGTTTCAAAGTTCTCTGAGAGGGCAAGTCCTATCCGGTAGGCGGGTCCAAAACCCACGTTCGACACTTCCAGATCGAGGACGTTAAACTCCTCCTCCACGAAAATGTCCCGTGCCTGCCCCTGAACGGATAGTTCTGGCAGCCGACGATAGAAACGCACCTGCTGTCGGCAGACGTTCCGCTTGTCCTGGTGCAGGACGGCGCTATACAGTCGCGCGGCCTCCTCGAATAGATCGGCGATCCGGGCTGGATCGGTGGATTCCCGTGCGGCTGCCACCTCTGCTGCTTGACAATAGGCATCTGCTGCGGATTCTCGATGCCCTAGCCGCTCCAGGGCTTGGGCTTGCTCCACATAATCGCCCACTTTTTGTGCCAGGTCTGCCACCCGTTCCCAGTGTTCCAACTTGAGCCGAAGACCAAGTGCCTCTTTCAGGGACATGGCTTCTTCGTAGACCTCGGCTGCCCGTTCGTACTGGCCGTTTTCTTCTAGGATGTGCGCCGCTTCGACGAGGCTCCCCTGTTTGATTGAGGCGTTGACCATGCCTTCCCAGTTACCCAATCTTGACCAGGTGTCGAGTGCCTGTTGGGTCAACCCTGCCTCATAATACAGGTCGGCTGCCTTAATCCCATCACCGGCCTTGGCAAACAAAGGAGCCGCGTGTGCTGGGTCTCCCACCTCCTCGAACAGGCGTGCGGCCTGCAATACTTCCCCCATCTGAGCCAAGATCGTCGCCAGGCCGACCTTGTCATCTGCCTCGCGATACAGATCGCGGGCGCGTTGCAAGTCCCCAATAGCCTGCCACCGAGCTGCCGCTTTTTGGGCCTGCCCAGCGTGTTCGTACAACAAGGCAGCCTCCTGTACCAGGCTAAGACGATCCTCGTACAGAACTGCAGCCTGTTCCAGGTCGCCACGCAGGGCGTAGGCGACAGCAGCTTCTGCGTATTGCTCCTGTGCTTCGTACTCCTCAGGATTACGCAACTCCTCTGGAGGTTGGGCTTTCCAGCGGATGGCATAGATCATTCCGTCCCGCCCGCCGAAGTAGCTGTAATCATCGGCCACTGTGGGTTCGGTCACGATCCGCGACTTGAACTGATGCTTCCACAGCTCTTGTCCGCTTATCACATCCACGGCACCCAAGGTGCCATCGTTGGTGCCCCAAAATAGAGTGTCTTCCACGATCGCTGGCGGCGGCAAAATATGCCGTTCGGCATACAAACGCCATTGCTCGGTTCCATCCGCCGCGTCCAGCGCCAACATGGCATAGGTGGGCTCCTGCTTGCCATCGACCTCGCGATAAACCCGGCTGCCGACAAACACCCTGCCTCCGGCGGCTGCTGGCGGAGATGTGATCCCGTTGCCTCTTTCTTTCTGGCTCTGCCACAACAGCCGCCCAGATTGCAGGTCGACGGTGTAAAGGTGACCATCCCTGCAAGGCAGATAGGCTCGCTCAGAGTCGATCGAGAGTCTGGAGTCGAACCATCCTCCTCGCGAGAAACGCCAGCGTGGGGATCCTTCCTCGGTTGAATAGGCCACTACCTCGTTTTCTCGGCCCCCAACGCAGACGATTCCCTCCCCGGCGGCAGGGGCAGCCGGCGCCCAGGAGCTATGCCTTACAGACCAAAGGCTCTGGCCTGTTTCAGCGTCCAACGCGTGGAACCACCCATCACAGGCGCAAAAAAAGGCTTTACCCTTGAATAGAGTAACAGCCGATAGGCTGTGAGCTTGTGTGGGGTACTGCCACAACGGTTCACCGGTCTGGAGGTCCAAGGCGAGAAGAGCCTTGCTGGACGAGGGCAGGGTGTTCATGTCCTCACAGCCCACGAAAAGACGTACTCCGTCAGTCGCCAAGCTGTGCGCGAGTGACTTTTCTCCAAGGGACCGCTCCCAGGCAATTTCCCCAGTTTTCACGTCGAGAGCCAAGAGGGTTCCATTCTCGGTACCCAGGCAGTAGACCCCGGCAGAAACGACCGGAAAACAGTTCGGCTTGATGAGTCGCAGGCCCAAATCAGTCACCCAGGCGATCTCGCCGATGCCTACCGTGTCCCGTGGACGCTGCCAGCCGCAAGTGGGGCATCGATTTGCATCAAGGATGAGATCATGGCATGTGGGGCAAAAAATCGCTAACATCAAGAATCACTCCCCAATTCACTAATATCGGTCTGTCTCAGGTATTCGTGTGTGCAGGATTTTCAAAACCGCCAATCGATGTGGCAGGGCGTCAGGGTGTGGTAAGCAATGGCAAGGCTT
>CAYVLO010000420.1:0-3350 GCA_964452125.1 uncultured Anaerolineaceae bacterium
CGATGTGCTGCGCAATTGGGAAGCGATCAAGGCCGACGAGCGCCAGACCGCAGGCCATGGGCAGGCCTCCCGATTGGCCAGCGTGCCGGAAATCCTGCCCTCCCTGGCCCGAGCCCAGGCGTATAGCGAGCGCGCCGCCCGACATGGCTTTGACTGGCCCGACATGGAGGGGGTTCTGGCCAAGTTGACAGAGGAGGTGGCCGAATTGGAGGCCGCCCAGGATGTGGACGAACGGGAGCGAGAGCTGGGCGACGTCCTCTTTTCAATCGTCAACGTAGCGCGCTGGTTGGGTGTGGATGCCGAGAGCGCTCTGCGGGGCGCTTGCCAGCGGTTTGCGCAGCGATATGCCAGTATGGAACACCAGGCGCGCCGGCAGGGGACCGATTTGGCAACCTTGTCGGTGGCAGAGCAAAATGAGTTGTGGAACGAGGCCAAGTCCCAGGAATCCAGGATTGCTGGCAGCCGGTGATGGATCGTACAGCCGGCCTTGAGGGTTTTGACAGACGGCTCAAGATGTGTTAAAATTTGGTTATATCGACAGCATCGCTGCAAAATAAATCCTCAAGGTGGTCTCTTGCCTCCGCGATTTACTTTACAGACTGGCATCGGTGTGTGGTTTAGTTGGCCTCTCAAGCCAACGGGCTTTTGCAAAGGACAAGAGATCGTTTGTTGGGCATGGATCATTGGTACGCATTATACACAAAGCCAAAGAAGGAATATCAAGTCGATAGCTTCCTCAAAGGCGAAGGGATCGAGACTTATCTGCCTACCGTAGAGCGTCGAATCCGCCGCCGCGACCGCCCCAGCCACCAGGTGTTTTTCCCCTGCTATCTTTTTGCGCGCCTTGACCTGACCTGTATTCCACGATCGTCGATTGACTGGATGCCGGGAGTGCGGCGCATGGTGGGGTTTGGCGGCGAACCGGCCGTTGTTCCTGACGAAATGGTAGAGCTGGTCCGCGAGCGCCTGAGCGAGCATCAAGAGAACCCCTATGGCCATTTCCAGAAGGGAGATCGGGTGCGCATTGTCTCGGGCCCTCTTCGGGATCTGGAGGCCGTGTTTGATTCGCCCCTTTCGGCGGCCGACCGCGTGTGCGTGTTGTTGGATGTCATGGGCCGCCTGACACCGGTCGCGATCGACGGCCGGCAAATCGAGCGCTTGTAAATAAGGCGCCGACCGAGGCCCGACTTGTCAGTCAGCTGGATCGGACGGGGAAAACCTGCCCGATCGGCGGAGCATGCCTGGAGCATGCCCGGAATTCTATGACTCAGGGGGACAGTTTGAAGGCTCTGATCACCGGCGGCGCCGGATTCATTGGCAGCAATCTGACCGACCGATTGGTGCGTGAGGGCCAGGAGGTCGTCGTCTACGACAACCTGTCGCGCGCCGGATCGGTCAAGAACGTGGACTGGTTGAGGGCCGAGCACGGCGAGGCCTGGACGTTGATCCAGGCGGACATCCGTGATTCATCGGCGTTGAATCAGGCAGCCGCCGATGTGGACGTGATCTACCATCTGGCATCGCAGGTGGCGGTCACCACATCGGTGCAGGATCCGCGCCACGACTTTGAAGTCAATGCTCTGGGCACCTTTAACGTGCTGGAGGCGGCTCGTCTGTCGGGACGACGTCCCATCGTCCTGTATGCGTCCACCAACAAGGTCTATGGCGGCATGGAGGAGGTGGTCGTCGTCGAGCGGGACCATGACTATGCCTACCGCGATTACCCTGAGGGCATCGGCGAAGAGCACCCGCTGGACTTTCACTCGCCCTACGGTTGCTCCAAGGGGGCAGGCGATCAGTACGTGCGGGACTATGCCCGCATCTATGGGCTGCCGACGGTCGTCTTTCGCCAGAGCTGCATCTATGGCACCCGGCAGTTTGGCGTCGAGGATCAGGGCTGGGTGGCGTGGTTCACCATTGCCGCCATCACCGGCCGGCCGATCACCATCTATGGCGATGGCAAGCAGGTGCGCGACGTGCTGTGGGTTGACGACCTGATCGATCTGTATCTGCGCGCCATCGAGAGGATCGACGTGGCGGCGGGTCAGGTCTATAACGTCGGCGGCGGTCCGGCCAACACCCTGTCGGTGTGGAGCGAATTGGGTCCCATGCTCCAGGCGCTCCTCGGGCGCACAATCTCGGTGGGCTATGATGACTGGCGCCCCGGGGACCAACGCATCTTTGTGGCCAACATCGAAAAGGCCTGGCGAGAGCTGGGCTGGCAACCAAAAGTAAGCAAGCAAGAGGGCGTCCGTCGCCTGGTGGATTGGGTCCTTGCCAATCGAGCGTTGTTTGAGGCCTGACCGGGCTGGAGCTTGCCACAGTTGACTCGACATGATGACGGACAGGACGCACGCGCGGTGAGGCATCCTCGCTCGAGGGGCGCGCCCCAGTGGCTGCACTACGTCGACTTGGCTGGCGCCGCGGCTGCCGGGGCTATCTGGTACGCCTTTCCTGAGGCCGGTCCCTGGCCGTTGGTTCTGGCGCTGGCTCCCTGGGCGGTGCATGCCCTTGTCACCCGACGCCTTGTGCAGCTTAGCGCCCTGGACTTTCCTCTGTGGCTGTTTGTGGCGACGGCCGCCTTGGCGGTCTGGGCGGCCTACGATCGACCGGCGGCCTGGCCCAAGTTCTGGTTGATTGTCGGCGGCGGGCTGCTCTTCTATGCCCTGTCCCGCGCCGAGCCCCTGGGTCGGGTGCGCGCCTGGTTGCTGGCTGCCTTTGGCGGGGGAGTGGCCCTCTACTTTTTGGCGACCCACGATTGGGACGCTTACCCGGCCAAGATCGAGGCGCTGATGGCCCTGGGGCGTTCGTTGCAGGCGCCGCTGCCCGAGTTGCCGGGCCACCGGCTCCATCCCAACGTCGCCGGCGGGATCATGGCCCTGATGGCGCCCTTTGCCGGGTGGTGGGTTTTGGATGCCTGGGCCGGGATGCGGCGCGCCCAGGGGACGGGTCGGGGACGGGCCGGGTTGCTTTTGGCACTGGGCTTGGCGGTCTCGGCGGTGACCCTCTTTGGGTTGATGATGACCACCTCGCGGGGGGCGTGGCTGGGACTGGGCAGCGCCGCAGCGCTGGCGTTCCTGTGGGGCGCGACGGGCTTGGTGAGCCGCGACAACCCGGGGCGTCGGGCTTGGCTCCTGCTGGGCATGGTCGGCGCGCTCCTTGTGGCTGCGGTGGGCGTCGGCCTGATCTGGCCGCAGGCGCCGACGTTGTTGATCGAGGCGCTGCCCGGCGCGGGCACCGGCCTGGACCGGATCGAGCTGGCCCGCAACACACTGCTCCTGGCGCGAGATTATGCTTTTGTGGGGGCCGGGCTGGACGGATTCCAGATGCTCTACTCGACCTATGTCCTG
>CAYVLO010000421.1:0-3343 GCA_964452125.1 uncultured Anaerolineaceae bacterium
AGCGCACAGCGGGGCCACGGGCTCGAGCATACGGCGCAGCCTCTCGCCGCGATCGGGGGTTTGCATGCCGTCCCAGCGCTCGGCCAGGATCTCGAAATGGGTGCGTAGATCGCTCATGGTGGAACACTCCTGTGCTCGGGCCCTCACCCATCGGTTGGGTGAGGGCCCGAAATTGTCGATAGTCGGCGGCTATTTGCTGCCCCGGATGGTCAGGCCCTCGGGCACGCCCACGATGTATTGATGTTTGTTGTAGGGTTGGGGAATGCCGCCGCCATAGCCACCTGGTGTGAAATACCAATTGTCAAACACCTCGGCGTTATAGACCACCACCCGTGCGGTATAGTACAGCGACAGGGCCGGCAGGTCTTGGGCAAGGATGGCCTGCATCTGGTCCAGTGCTGCCTTGCGCTCTGCGGGATCGGTCATGGTCACCTGGGCTCCGGCCAAAGCATCGAACTCGGCGTTGCTGTAGCCCAAGCCGCGAGAAAAGCCCCTCGCCGGGCTGCTGGTGGCAAAGTTGCGCCGCAACTGATCGGCGTCCGCGCCCAGGCCGCCAAAGCCGGTGATCATCATCTCGTAGCTGCCCTCGGTGGCGGCGGCGTCAATGGTGGCTTGATCCATCGAGATCGTGTTCACAACCAGTCCGATTTCGGCAAGACCGGCCTGGATGATCTCGACCACTCGCGGCGAGGCCATGATCCAATCAGGTGAATAGGCGAGCTGGATCGGTGTGCCGTCGTAGCCAGCCTCCTGCAGCAGGGTGCGAGCGTGGTCTAGATCGTACGCATATTCGGTCACGTCTGGATTGTAGGCGGGGTTGGACTTGGGAAGAAAACCAGGGTTGCCCGGATCGCCCAGGCCAAACAGCACCCGATCGACCATGGCCTGTCGGTCGACGGCGTGGGCGATGGCCTGGCGTACCCGTAGATCCTGCAAGGGGGTGTCCTTCTCCAGGTTAAAGTAGAGGAACATGCCCCATTCACCCGGCGCCTGCCCCACGGCAAAGGGCTCCTGGCGGAAGGGAGTCAGCATCTCTTCTGTCACGCCGCCGAATTTGTCAAAGGCGGCAACGTCGCCGTTGGATAGGGCCAAAAAGTCGTCGCTGGTGGGCACAAATTCAATGCGCCGGACGTAGGGCATGCCCAGGAAAAAGTCGGGGTTGGCCTCGAACAGGTAGGTGCCCTCCTCCTGGCTGTATTCGACCAACTTGTAGGCCCCACTGCCGATGAAGGCTTTGGGTTCGGTGAAGGCCTGGGGGTCGGTCACATCCTGCCAGATGTGCTGGGGAAAGATCAACATGGCCTCGGCTACGGTTTGTAGGAAAGGCGCAAAGGGTTGGGCCAGCTTGATGGCAACCTGTTGATCGCCCACGGCCTCGGCCGATTCGACTTGGCTGACCTGCGACATGAACCAACCCGCGCCGGGGTGGTCCAGATAATATTCGATGGAAAAGACGACGTCGTCGACGGTGAGCGGTTGGCCGTCGTGCCAGCGCACCCCGTCGCGCAGGGTAAAGGTCCAGGTCAGGCCGTCGCCGGACATAGTCCAGTCGGTGGCCAGCCAGGGGATGGTTTCTCCGCTGGCGTCGCGCCAGACCAATGTGTCAAACACCAGTGAGGCGCGGGAAAAGCCGGGGCCGCGGTTAAAGCCAAAGGGCGAGGGGTGACCCCAGTAGCCGCCGCCCGGCAGGCGCAAGGCTTCCACGTAGGCTGTCTCGGAGGGTGCCTCGGCCGGCGCTGTCGTAGGCGCCTCGGCGGGCGCCCCAGTCGTGGGGACCGCTGTCGGCTCGCCGCCGCACCCAGCTAGCAGCAGGGCGACGACGAGAGAGAGCGCGATCCATGTTTTTTGTATCGAACGTCCTTGCTTCATCCTTCTCCTCCTCGAGAAAAATAGTCTACATAAAATCGCCGGCCCAATCCAGGGCTGGCGCCGCCTGTAACAGAGCGCGAGTGTAGTCGTGCTGAGGTTGAGTCACCACACGGTTTACCGGACCCTCTTCGACGATCTCGCCCTGACGCATGATCAGAATGCGGTCGGCCACCTTGCGCACCAGGGCCAGGTCGTGGGATACGAGCAACAACCCCATGCCGCGCTCGTTCTGAATCTCTTTGAGGAGGTTGATCACTTTGGCTTGTTCACTGGCGTCGAGCATGGACACCGGTTCGTCGGCCACGATCAGTTTGGGATTCAGCACCAGCGCCCGGGCGATGGCTACCCGCTGCAATTGGCCGCCGCTCAGCTCGTGGGCGCGGCGGCCGAGGAAAGAAGGATCATCGGGCAGGCCCACCGCCCGCAGGGCATCGCGCACCTTGTCCATTCGCTCGGCCGCATTGCCGACTTTTTGCACGTCCAATGGCTCGCGCACGATTTCGGCCACCGGAAAGCGAGGATTGACTGCGTCGAAGGGATCTTGGGCGATAAACTGGATGCGCCGTTGCAGCGCCTTGCGGTCGCGCCCGTTGGCCGAGGCCATATCCTGCCCTTCAAAGACGACCGTGCCGCCATCGGTTTCGAGCAGGCCGACCAGCAGGCGGCCGAGCGTTGTCTTGCCGCTGCCGGTTTCGCCGACCAACGCCACGACCTCCCCCTCATACACTTCCAGGCTGGCTTTCTGGACAGCGGTCACGGCCTCGCCGTTGCCGTTGGCCGAAAAGGCTTTGGACAGGTTCTGGGCCTGCAGCAGGGTTTGCAGGCCACCCAAATGACAGGCGATGAGCCGGTCGCCGACCTGGATCAGCGGTGGGTCGACCTGACGACAGAGGTCGATGGCCTGGGTGCAACGGGGGTGAAAGCGGCAACCGCTGGGCGGGTTGGATGGATCGGGTGATTTGCCGCGGATACCCCGCAGGTCGCGGGCCGTGGTCATGTTGGGATAGGCGTTGAGCAGTCCCCAGGTGTAGGGATGGCGTGGTTGCTCCAGGGTTTGCCGCGCAGCACCCACTTCGATCAGTTGGCCGGCATAGAGCACGGCGACCCGGTCGGCCACCTGGGCGGCGGCCGAAAGGTCGTGGGTGATCAGAATCAGGCTGCGGCCCGATTGGCGTACCTGGCGCAGCAGGGCAATGATGCGGGCGCGCGACAGCACATCTTGGCCGCTGGTCGGTTCGTCGACAATGAGGATGTCGGGCTGGCAACTGAGGGCCATGGCCAACATGGCCCGCTGCTTTTCGCCCTCGCTGAGCTGGTGAGGATAGGCCCGAATATGGCGCGAGCCCAACCCTACCTGCTCCGCCAATGCTCCAACCCGGACTGCTGCCTTGTCAGGCGACAGGCCCAGGTGCTCGCGCAACGGCTCGGCAATCTGCTCGCCCACGCGCAGGACGGGGTCAAAGGCGCTGCCGGC
>CAYVLO010000422.1:0-3319 GCA_964452125.1 uncultured Anaerolineaceae bacterium
TGCCCGTATCCAGGTAGCGGGGCAGCGAATGGAGCACCTCGGCGTCGCGTCGGGCAAAGGCCAGTGGGGCGTGGGCCACTGACGAGCCCGAGTCGGCGATCAGGCGCAGGTCCTGGTCTGAATCGCCGCCCACTGCCGGGTGAGAGTCGACAAAGAAACAGTGGCCCAGCACAATATCGGGCCCCAGGAAGCCCAACTGGTGGAGGAGCCCCACCGGGGTTACACCGTGGCGCTGGCGGATGAGGTGGACCTCGTTCAGCGATTGGGCGACGTGGATCTGGATGGGCAGGCCGGCGGCCCGGGCTTCTGCCAGGGTGGCCTGGAGCAATTCGGGTGTGAGTTTCTCCACGGCGTGGGGAGTGAGCAGGGTCTGGACGCGCCCGTCGTAGCGGCCGCGGTGCTCCAGGGCAAAGCGCAGGCCCTCGCGCAGGCCCGCCCGGCCCATCTCTTCATCCCAGTGCTGGCGCGAGCGCCCCTGGTGGTCCTGGTAGGAGCGAGCCGAGCGAAAGCCCAGGGCCAGGTAGGCCCGGCAGCCGATGCGGCCCACGGTGTCGGCCAGGGCGGCCTCGTCGGTGGGCGGATTGCCCAACCACCAGATGGCGCCATAGCCGTGGGCATCGACCACGGTGGTGGTGCCGGTGCGCACCATCTGCACCAGGCAGAACTCGCCGCTGAGCTGTTGTTCCTCCAGCGACAGGGTGGGCTCCATGGTCAAGGGGGCGTTCTCGACGAATTCGGGTCCCGGCGCAAAGCCCCCGCCGCGGGGAGTATCGACCAGGGGCGCCATGGGATCGACGCCGACGTGACCATGCAGGTTGATAAAGCCGGGGCAGAGGAACCATTTGGGCCGGTCGATGACCTCGCCGGCGTGGCCCTCGAACCGGGGACCGGCGTACAGGATCTGGCCCCCTTGAAATGCGACTTCTCCGCGCTCGATGATGCGGTGTTGGGCGCCATCCCAGGCCGCAAGCCAACCTCCGCGCAATAGGGTGATCATGGGCAGTGCCTCCCTCTACGCCCCGAAAGGCGGGCCGGTGTTATGCTTTCGATCCCTTGGACGGTGGGGCCAAGGGCGCCGCGTCGTCGGGCAGCGGCGACACGTAGGGCTTGCCGCCGGTGGCGGTTTCGAATTCCTGGCGCGCGGCCTGCAGCAGCTCGGGCTGGGTCTGCAGGTCGAGCGTAGCCAGGGCCAGCGCCTTGGCGGCGAGCATCATCCCCTTGTGTCCGATGCTCATGCCCGAAGTGACGGTGTTCTGCCAACTATGCCCCGGCGTGCCAAAGGCCTGGCACACGGTGTTGATCTGGGCCGTGGGAGTGATATAGCTGACGTCGCCCACGTCGGTGGAGCCGGGGGTCACCTGGCCCTTGTTGTAGGCCTCGATGATCGTCTCGGGCAAGGGGCCGTCGATCTCGCCCTTGGGAATGCGATAGCGGGCCATACCCCCCTCGATAGAGCCCGGCGGAAAGGTCTCCTGGAGCTGGCGGGCCAGCGCGATCTCTTCCTGGGTGTAGCGGGGGGCGCCCACCTGACGCATCTTGTCCAGCAATAGGTTGCCGAGGACGTCGTTGGGCAGGGTGTTGTAGCAGCCGCTCAGGAACTCGACGTCGTAGGTGGTGCCGGTCATCAACGCGGCGCCGCGGGCGATGTCGAGCATCCAGGCATAGATCTGGTCGACCATCTCGCGGTTGGGCGCCCGTACAAAGTACCAGACCTGGGCAAAGGCGGGGACGACGTTGGGTACCTGGCCGCCTTCGGTGATCACGCAGTGGACGCGGGCCTGGGTAGGGATGTGCTCGCGCATATAGTTGACGCCTACGTCCATCAACTGGACGCCGTCCAAAGCGCTGCGGCCCGATTCGGGGGCGGCGGCTGCGTGGGAGGCGATGCCGTAAAAGTTGACGCGGAACGAGTTCACAGCGGTGGCGATGGAGGCCCAGGGCGAATTGACATAAGAGGGATGCCAGGTTAGCGCAGCGTCCAGGTCGTCAAAGAGGCCTGCGCGGGCCATCAGGACTTTGCCCAGCAGCGTCTCTTCGGCGGGGCAGCCGTAGAAGCGGAGGGCGCCGGACAGCCCGGCCTGTTCCATGGCCTCTTTGGCGGCCAGGGCGGCGGCCATGGCTCCCACGCCCAGGAGGTTGTGCCCACAGCCATGCCCGGGCGCGCCCTCCTGAACCGGATCGCGAAGGGGCGTGACCTTTTGCGAAAGGCCGGGCAGGGCGTCGTATTCCCCCAGAACGCCGATGATGGGCTTGCCGCTGCCCCAGGAAGCCACAAATGCGGTGGGCGTGCGTTCGTCGCCCCATTCGATGGCAAAGCCTGCCGATTCCAATTGCTCAGCCAGCAGGTGGGAGGCGAAGGCCTCCTCTTGGGCCAGTTCGGGCCGATCCCAGATCGCCTGGGCCAGCGTCACCAGGCTGCTTTCGCGGTCGTCCAGGAATGCCAGGACCCTATCTTGGAGGTTCACAGGTCTCGCTCCTTCCGTTCGAGATGGTGGCGAGGGCATTGGCAACCCGAGGCCGTGTGGGGCGTGGTCTTGGGCTGGGGCCTGTCGCCTGCGGGCCAGAAGGGGACTCGCCGTGGAGGCATGCCGCTATTCTGTGTCTGCCTGGATCTTGCCGAGGGCGTCCAACGTGCGCCGTTCACCGGCTTGCAGATGGGCGACCAACTTTGCGCGAGCCAATTGGGGTTCGCGCTGGCGGAGGGCATCCACAATGGCGCAGTGTTCGTCGATGATGGTCAGGATTTCTTCAATCGGGGCAATGGCTTCTACCAGGGACCGGATGCGCGCCGATTGGTCGTTCACCAACTGGGCCATGTGCCCAAAGAGCCGGTTATCGACGGATTGCATGATCGTGTTATGAAGGACGATATCGGATTCGATGTGGGTATCGTAGCGGGATTGAAGGGCATCCTGGCGGGCGCGGGCCAACAAACGCCCCAGGTTTTCGGTCTCGTCGTCCGAAAGGGTTTGGGCGGCTTGCTGGATAGCCCATCCCTCCAACAGAAAACGCATCTCCCACACGTCGCGCACGTTGGTGTCGTCGATGTCGGCCACCTGGGGATTGCCGTAGGGTTTCATGATGACCAGGCCCTCGTGCTGCAACATGGCCAGCGCTTCGCGGACCGGTGTGTGGCTGACGCCCAGTTCGCTCGCCAATCGATCGATGACGATGGTCTGGCCGGGGCGGAGGCGGTTGGTGAGAATCAGTTGCTTGATCTGGTCGCGGACCTCCTCGCGCAGCGGTCCCCTTTGGATCTTTTCGACAACACCTAATCCTGGTCTTGGTTGATTCATCGCCTTGGTCCTTTTGCGCGCTC
>CAYVLO010000423.1:0-3315 GCA_964452125.1 uncultured Anaerolineaceae bacterium
GTCCTCGAGGGCGGCATGCAGACGGTGACGGGTACGGGCGACGCATGCGTCGCCCAAATCTGGGCAGGCATGCCATGCCCCTACAACGCACCTCGCGCCATTCGCGGCCAATCCATCTCTCACGCGGGCAGCAAAAGAGCCTTCTCCTGCGAGAAGGCTCTTGCCCCAGACGCGATCCGGTCCCTTGGCCCTACTGGCGTGGTTCCAACGGCACAATGATCCACAGCAACAGGTAGGGTACCAGGCCGGGCAGTCCGCCCGGCAGCAACAGGATCAGGAACAGCAAGCGGAACCAGAAGCTGCTCAGGCCAAAGAACTCGCCCAGCCCGCCACAGATGCCTGCTATCCAGCGGTTGCTTCGCGAACGTCGCAATTTCGGTTTCATGTCGATGCCTTCCTCGTCGGTTGGTCTGTCCACCCTCTTTACGCACCAGGAGCCCCGAGGTTGCAGAGTCCACACGCGATCGGTCGGCAGGCAGGGCCGCGGCTACTCGCCCGGGAGGACCAGCCAATTGGCGGCGCCCCAGCCTTCCTCACCGCTGGGCATCCGCAGTTTCCACCAGGTATAGCCGTCGGCTTCTTTCGGACCGTCGATGACGGTCAGCTCCGAGCCCTCTTTGGAGCTGGCGAGGATCTTGCCATAGGTGGTGGGCTGTTCACGCAGGTTCAACCCGGCGCCCCCAGTACCCTTGACGACGACCGTGACACCCAGCCCGATCTCTGTCGGCGGTTCGGCCTCGCCCGTCCCTTCGATGGGCAGGACGACCGTCGGCGTGGGGGCTTGCACCGTCGTCGAATCGAGACGGACGGTCGCCGTGGGGATCACGATGGCGCTGGTGGGTTCGGCGGTGGGCGTGGGCGTGCCTTCGCGGTTGCGGATGGCGCGGATGGCCAGCACCAGACTCACGCATAGAATGATGGCGATGGCGATCAGAATGGCCAGCAGCGCCCACGGCGGAAGGGTAAACCGGCGCCGGCGGGCATGGGCTTGAGGTTTCTTCTCGGGGTCTTCCCAGGGGCGGTCGCTCCAATCACCGGGACCTGCGTCGTATTGTGGCATGGTTTCCTCCTATGCTCCATTCCTTTGCCGTCGTTCGATTCGTTCACGGCGCCAGATTTCGAGTTCATGTAAATCCAATGTGTTGAGTACTGCGTCCGGTGTGGCCCAGGCCCGCCGGGCCGTCGCCAGCCCGTAGGGCAGGCCGTCGAGCCCGCCCGGATGGTGGGCGTCGCTGTTGATGGCCACCTTTACCCCCAATTCGAGGGCTCGCCGGGCATGCACGTCGTCCAGATCGAGCCGGTTGGGGATGCTGTTGATCTCTAGCGCAGTGCCCGTTTCGGCGGCCCGGGCAATGAGGGCGTCCAGGTCGATGGCGCTCTCTTCCCGTTGCCCCAGGATGCGGCCCGAGGGATGGCCAATGACATCGACGTACGGATTGTCCACCGCGTTCAGCACGCGCCGAGTGATCTGCTCTCGGTCCTGGCGCAGCGAGGTGTGCACCGAGGCGACGACAAAATCCAGTGTGGCCAACAGCTCGTCGCCAAAATCGAGGCTGCCGTCGGCCTTGATCTCCAGCTCGCAGCCCTGCAACAGCCGGAAATCGTCCCACCCGGCGTTGAGCTTGTCGATCTCTTGCCGTTGGGCCCGCAGCCTCTCCGGGGTGAGTCCGTTGGCCACACCCAGGCTCTGGGTGTGGTCCGAGATCACCAGGTAATGGTAGCCCCGCCCGCGGGCCGCCTCAGCCATTTCGGCCAAGGTCCCGGCGCCGTCGCTCCAGTCGGTGTGGGCGTGCAGGTCGCCCAGAATGTCGTCCCATTCCACCAGGTGCGGCAGGGTCCCTTCCACGGCCGAATGGATCTCGCCCCGGTCCTCGCGCAGCTCGGGCGCAATCCAGGGCAGACCCAATTGCCGGTATACCTCTTCTTCGGTGGGGCACAGGATTTCGCTGCCATCCTCGCGCTTGAATCCGTATTCGCTCAGGCTTAGCCCCTGCTTTTGGGCCATCTCCCGGATGCGCACGTTGTGCGCTTTGCTGCCGGTGAAATATTGGAGCGCTGCCCCCCACCGCTCCGGCTCCAACACCCGGAGGTCGGCCTGGAGCCCGTTGTGCAGCCGCACGGTCGTCTTGGTCTCGCCGTTGAGCACCACTTCGGCCACCTGGGGCAGCCCGGCATAGGCGCGCATCACCGCCGCCGGCGCTTCCGACGCGGCCAGCAGGTCGATGTCGCCGATGGTGGCGCGCATCCGCCGCAGACTCCCGGCAACGGTCGCCTCGGTCACCTCGGGGCACGATTCTTGCAGCGCCTCCAGCAGGTCCACCGCCGTGCGCCAGGCGATGCCCAACGGGATCCGGTCGCTGCGGCGGAAGAGGCTCTCGATGCCCGCCAGGATCTTGGCCTCGGAACGGGCGCCCATGCCCGGCAGCGTGCGCAGCCGTCCCTCCCGAGCTGCCGTCTCTACGTCGCCCACGCTCTGCAAGCCCAGTTCGTCCCACAGCAGCTTGGCCGTCTTGGGGCCCACGTCGGGGATCTCCAGCAGCGAGACGACGCCCTGCGGCACCTGGTCTTGCATCCGTTCGTAGAATTCCAGGCGACCGGTGGTCAACAGCTCGTCGATCTTTTCGGCAATGGCCTTGCCGATGCCCGGAATCTCTTCCAGGGTGCCCGCTTGCCAATAGGCGCGGAGGTCCTGGCCCAGGTTTTGGATATTTTCCGAGGCGCGGCGATAGGCGAGGACCTTGAAACGGTTCTCGCCCAGGATGTCCATCATGTCGCCAATCCGCTGGAATATGTCAGCGATCTCTCGATTGGTCACCGGTTCCCACTCGCTTGCTGATCGTTCCCTTTGCTGCCAGAGACGGGGATGTCTCGACTAGATTATACCAGATATGCGTAGAAATTGCAACTCGAACCCGCAAGCGGGGGTCCAGGAATTCCGCCCGTGGGAAGGATGATCTAGCCACGAATTGCACGAATTTCATGAAATCATCGATGCGCGTTGTAGGGGCGACGCATGCCTCCCCCAAATCCGGGCGCGGCATGCCGCGCCCCTACACGGCCGTCGCCTGTGGGCGGCGCGTCACCCCCGCCCGGTCCGTCACCCCCGCGCAAGCGGGGGTCCAGGAATTCCGCCCGTGGGAAGGATGATCTAGCCACGAATTGCACGAATTTCATGAAATCATCGATGCGCGTTGTAGGGGCGACGCATGCCTCCCCCAAATCCGGGCGCGGCATGCCGCGCCCCTACACGGCCGTCGCCTGTGGGCGGCGCGTCACCCCCGCCCGGTCCGTCACCCCCGCGCAAGCGGGGGTCCA
>CAYVLO010000424.1:0-3307 GCA_964452125.1 uncultured Anaerolineaceae bacterium
CCCGCCCCGGCGCCGTCCCGGGCGTCCTGGCCGGGGGCAGCCTCGCCGGTGGGCTCGATGATCACCACGGGCATCTCGTCGGGCCTGGCCCAGCCGTTCTCCAGGGCCCAAGCCTCGACGGCTGCCGGGGACTCGACAAATTCCAGGTGTTCCTCCAGGACGTCAGCCTCTTCCTGGGCAATGGCGATTTCGTCGTCGATGCGCTCCAATTCGGCCCGCTGTTGCTCCCGCACCTGGGCCTGGCGGGCGAAAGCGGCGCCCACGTAAACGACGAGAGTGCCGACCAGAGCTAGAAGCAGGTAACGTACAAGCACTGATTTCCCGGGGATTCTGTCTATCACTTCCGCCTCCAGGACAAGTATACCGCAATCCGGGTTGAAAGTCAACAACTGGCCGGCGCGGGTGTTCGAAGCAGTAGCAGACACGTTCATCAACCCCAAGCGTGGCGGCCGGGAAACGGGGCGAGATCGAGCCGGGTGAGGTGTGCTTTTCTGCCTTGTAGCCGTCAACCCCAAATTGCAGTGGCAGAAAACTGCAAAATAGACAAAGATTTGAGATAATAGGGCATCTCACTCAGGAGGTGCTCTATGACCGTGTCTGCTACTTCAGAGTCGGGCGGCCTCGCTCCCGACGAGGCCGCCCTGTTCCGTCAGGCGCAGGCAGGTTGCCGCAAGTGCCTGGATCGCTTGCTGGTTGCTCACGAAGGCCTGATCCACGCCGTGGTTCAACGGCAGACGACGCTGGGTCCCCTGTCCTATGCCGAAGCCGTACAGGCAGGTCGTCTTGGCCTGTGGAACGCCATCCTCCGCTTTGATCTCAAGCGAGGCCAGGCTTTTTCTACCTTCGCCTGGCCATGCATTATGCACCGAGTTTGGAACGAGGTCAAGATGGCACAGCGCAGTGAAACGCGAGCCCACCATCCCGACACCTACCAACGCTTGGCTTTGCCGCGGCCCGGGGATGAAGACTGGCTTAACCTGCGCCACGACATCCTCGTGCGCTTCGCCCTTCGTCGCTTGTTCGCTCGCTTGCCCCAACGGTTCATTCGGGTTCTCCAAGCTTACTACGGCTTGGATGGTTCGTTGCCTGCCTCTTTTCAACAGATTGGCGAGGCCATCGGGCTGACTCGCGAGGGGGTGCGCCGCCAGTACATCGGCGCCCTGGTTTGGCTCCGCCATCCCGCCCATTCTCAGGAGCTGCGAGCGCTGTTGGGTCGTCACTCGTTGGCCGACTACCAGACCGCCGATGACCAAGCGCAGAGTTGGCTGCTCAGACGAGGGAACCGCCATGGCCGCCCGCTGTAGACCCGAGGACAGCCGCGCCCACGACTCGGACTTTGTCCGGCAGTGCAGCCTGTCGGCTCTGCAAAGCCGCCTCCCCCTGCAATGGCCCATACCCCCAGACCTCGCCCCTTGTCCCAAGCGGTCGTATCGCTCCTGGTACACCTATCCTGCCTCTGATTGCTCGGCCTGGCAGACCCTCCTCAACCCTGCGGCCTGGGACGAGCTGGACGACTTTGACCTGGTCCTGCTTCTCGTCGATTTTTCAGGTCTGCGCCCGATCCTGGCTCGTCGCCTGAACTGGACCTCCGCCCGCGGCTGGCGTCCCTTCGACCCGGTCTCGATGTTCCTGTTGCAGGCCTGGCAAATCGTGAACGGCTGGAACCGGACCAAGACCCTGGACAACCTGCACAAGAAGCGCTATGCAGACTATGCCCAGCGCTTTGGCTTTCGAGAAGGCGTCTACCCCACGGAAGGGGGCTTGCGCTACTTTCTGACCGCTCTGGGTCGCCATGCGGAAGTGCCCGGCCAGACCGTTCAGGTCAAGACCGACGCGGGCAAGATCATTGAGGTCGCGATTCAGTTCCTCAACGAGCTTCTTGTCGGCAGTGTGGATCTTGTTCGTCAGGCCGGGTTGTTGAGTCCCCAGGCATGGAGCCAGGCACTGATCTGCCCCGACGGCATGCTCCACCAGGCCGCTTCTCATTTGCGCTGCGCTTCGGTGCAGGACAGTTGTTACCAGGCCACCACACCTCAAGCCCCCCGTCCCTGCCCGGCCAAGAACAAGAAACGAAAGGGATGCAACTGCACCACCCAGGCCTGTGCCCAAGCCTGTCGCCATGCCCCCATTCGGGATGCGGAGGCTCGTTTCGTGTGGTACAGCGGCTCCAACCAGCGCCCGGACAATCCCAATCGTCCGACTGAGCCAGGACAACCGGCCGCCAAGCGGGGCAAAGGCTGCTATGGGTATCGCAGCCAGTCGTTGCTCCTGAGTGACCCGCTCCGCCGCTTTCACCTGCGCCTGCTGTCAGATTTCATGACCGCCACGGCCCGCGAAGAGGTGCCGGCCACGGCCATGCTGCGGCAACTGAAGAGCTTCTACCCCGAGCTGCACATCGATGCCTTCGCTGCCGATGCGGCCTATGGCTACGACGTGTTGTTGCACACCCTGTACGACATGCAGGTCAAACGCCTGGTGGACCTGCGAGCCCATGAGAGCGACGCCGACAAAGCCAACTGGCCGGTGCGTGGCTACGATGGCAAGGGGCGGCCCATCTGTGCCTACGGCTACGCCTTCACCTCCAACGGCTTTGATGCCCAGCGGCGGCGCCACAAGTGGTTCTGTGGCAAGGCTTGCTTGAACGGCGCCCAACCCGCTGTGGAACTGGCGGAAGTCACGTACCCGCCCCAGGCCTGTCCTTACCAACGGGACGACCTGGCCCAGGGCCGAATCTTGAACGTCGGAGAGTGCTTCCGCGACGGCTCGCGGCGCCTGGTACGGGATGTGGCCTATGGTTCTACCTTTTGGGAACAGCTCTATCACCGGGCGAGGAACGCTTCGGAGAGCCGCAACGCGACCTGTGAGTATTTGGACCTGAAGCGGCTGCCGGTGTACGGCCAACTGCGGGGCAAAGCGCTCATCTTCCTGGCGGATGCCTGGTCCAACTTGTTGACCCTGGCGCGCCTGGTGCGGGAGGCTACGTTCGCCGCCTGGGGCACCTGAGCTCACGGCCGACAATCCAACCCATTCCTGGCCCACCTCGCAAACGCAGACCGCGTGGTGTCAGGTACCCCTGCCTGCCGCCCGGTTTCTGCCTGTCCGGCCGCCGTTTCTGGCTGTGCTGGCGGCCTGATTGTCGAGATTATTGCCCTGCGTCACCCTTCTGGAGTCCTCATGTGCCTGCCCACACCTCTGAAGCATACCTTCTGCTTCGTTTCAGCCCACCTGTCCGTGGCCCTGTTGGGCCATCAACCCCTCAAAAGGCTCCTCTGCCCCCTTCATCCCGCCTCTGCTGCTTCGATCACCC
>CAYVLO010000425.1:0-3294 GCA_964452125.1 uncultured Anaerolineaceae bacterium
CGTCTTTGCCGGCCACTATGCCACCGAAACCGCCGGAGTCAAAGCCCTGGCCGAGCACCTGGCGCAGCGCTATGGGCTGGACACCCAATTCCTGGATCTGCCAACGGGCGCCTAGGCCAAAACGTAGGAGCACAGGAAGCCACGATGCCTCATCGCTCGGATGGCGCTCAGACCTTGGCTGACCCGTTCAGGACCAAGCCATGAAATTCACTTTTTGGGGATGCGGCAACCAGCACGGAGCGCCCCGTGGGAGCTGCTCCTGCACCACTTCTACCACCGAGGTAAAGACGTGAATCAAATCGTAGACTATCTTCAATCGCAACAACCAGCCATGATCCAGACCCTGGCCCAGTTGGTGGCCCTAGAGTCGCCCAGCAGCGTCCCGTCGGCCGTCAATGCCGTGGGCGAGACCCTGACCCGCTCCTTTACAGCGCTCGGCGCCCAGGTCGAGCGCCTGCCCCAGAGGGCCTACGGTGACCATCTGCGCGCCACGTGGGGGCAAGGCGAGGGCCAGGTGTTGCTTCTGGCCCACATGGATACCGTGTGGGCGCTGGGTGAGACGAAACGGCGCCCTTTCCACATCGAAGGCGACCGGGCCACAGGGCCGGGCTCCTTTGACATGAAGGGGGGAATCGTCATTGGGCTTTTTGCTCTGCAGGCTCTGCGCGAGCTGGGTCTGGCGCCTGCCCATCGCCTGGTCTTCCTGCTCAACGCCGATGAGGAGGTGGGCAGCCCTACCTCTCGCCCCGTCATCGAAAGTGAGGCCCGCAAGAGTGAGGTCGTCCTGGTCCTGGAGCCCTCTCGCGAAGACGCCCTCGTCACCTGGCGCAAAGGCGTGGGCCGGTTCGTCATGGAGATCCAGGGGGTGGCTTCCCACTCGGGGGCAGCCCACGAACAGGGCGTCAGCGCTTTGGAAGAGATGGCCCACCAGATCCTGCGACTGGAAGCCCTGACCGACTATGGGCGAGGGTCGACGGTCAACGTGGGGGTCGTGCGGGGTGGCACGGTGGTCAATGCCCGGCCCGATTTTGCCCACGCCGAGATCGATCTCCGCGTGGTCTCTGCCCCAGAAGCGGAGCGATTGACCGGCGACATTTTGGGCTCGCGGCCGGTCAACCCCCAGACCACGGTGACCGTCACCGGCGGCATGAACCGCCCGCCGTGGGAGCCCTCGCCCCAGGGCGACGCTCTCTTTGAGCGCGCCCGGCGCGTGGGCCAGGGTCTTGACATGGATCTTTTGCCGGCTGGCACCGGCGGCGGGTCGGACGGCAACTTTACCGCGGCCCTGGGCGTCCCGACCCTGGATGGATTGGGGTGCATTGGCAACGACGCCCATGCCCTGACTGAATGGGTCGATCTGGCCTCGTTGCCGCGCAAAGCCGCCCTGTTGGCCGGGTTGTTGCTGGACCTGGGACGATAGGCGCCGTCGATGCCTGATTCGATCCAGCTCACGCTCACGGCCATGGCCCACGGGGGCTCTGCCCTGGGCCGCCACGCCGGGCAGGTCATCTTTGTGCCCTATGCCATTCCCGGCGAGACGGTCCGCGTCGAGATCCTCGAATCGCAGGCCCGCTGGGCCAAGGCCCGCTTGCTGGAGGTAATCGAACCCTCCCCTCACCGCGTATCGCCTCCGTGCCCCTACTTTGGAGCTGGTCGATGCAGCGGCTGCCATTTCCAGCACATCGACTACGAAGCCCAGGCCGAATTCAAGCAGCAGGTGGTGGCCGACCAGTTGATCCGCGTGGGGGGCCTGGAAGGGATCCGCGTCGAGGACATTATCGGCGCGGCCGAGCCCTGGAGCTATCGCAATCAGGTACAGTTCAGCATCGACGCCGACGGCAACCTGGCCTTTCCCACCAACGATGGCCAATGGCTGCCCGTCCAGGAATGCCTCCTGCTCGACCCGCTGCTGGATGATCTGTGGAGCGCCCTGGATATGGAATGGCCTCAACTCGGCCGCCTCAGCCTGCGTTGCGGATCGGCGACGGGTGACCTGCTGGCCATTTTTGAGCTGGAAGACTATCAGGATTTCGAGATCGAGGTCGACTTTCCGGTGTCGTGCACCCTCTTGTTGGCCGATGGCGAGACCGTTGTCCTGATGGGGGTCCCCCACCTGATGGAGCACGTGGATGGGCGGGAGTATCGCATCTCGGCAGCCAGCCCCTTTCCCCCCAACACCGGCGGCGCCGAAGCCCTGGTCGCCCTTGTGCGCGACTATCTGGCCCCCCAGGGCCACGAGACCCTGGTCGATCTTGGGTGCGGCGTGGGCCTCTTTGGACTGGCTTTGGCCGGCGACGTGGCCCGCGTGGTCGGTGTGGAATCGCGCCCCAGCGCCGCCGCCGATTTTCGCGCCAACGCCGCGGATCTGGGCCACGTCACCCTCCTGGAAAAGCCGGTGGGGGAGGCGCTGACCGAATGGGAAGGGCCGGCCGACCTGGTGGTGCTCCATCCGCCCCGGCAGGGCGTGGGCCGGGAAACTATCGAGGCCCTGGCCCGGCTGGCGCCGCAGCGCATCGTCTACGTGTCGAGCGATCCGGCTACCTTTGCCCGCGATGCGCGTGTCCTGGTCGAGCAGGAGTATCGGCTGGACGTCGTGCAACCGGTGGACCTATGGCCCCAGACTTTTCACGTGGCGTGCGTGGCACTGCTGTCGAGGGGCGAGAGCAGATAGGGACTCCTGGCGTTATCGGCATCGGCCATTGGCCACCTACTGCCAATCCCTACCTGGGTTTTCTCGAGCTTTTCTCCGGCTTTGACGAACCGGGGTTCTGATGGTATAATGGCTCTGTGGAAAGAAACATGCAAGGGGCGATCCGCATCGGCGTGAATGCCCATCTTTTGTCGCTGGCGCAGAGCTACCGGAGTGCAGGCATCAACGGCTACATTCAACAGCTACTGCGCCGCTTGCCTGAAGCCGACCCAACGCTGATCTTTATAGTCTTTACGGGTGAGAGACGATATACAGGCACCGCAGGCATCGATGTGCGCCATTCTCGGTGGCCCACACAGCGACCGGCCCTGCGCATTGCCTGGGAGCAGATGGTCCAGCCGGGGGCGGCGCGCTGGGCCAAGGTCGATCTACTGCACGAACCGGCGTTTGTCGGGCCGGTGGTGGGCGCGAGTCCCTTTGTCGTGACGGTTCATGATCTGAGTTTTCTGCTGTACCCGGAGGCCTTCCGGGCCTTCAATCGGCTCTATTTGCGGATCGTGACGAATCTATCGGTGCGTAAAGCGCAGCGGGTAATTGCCGTATCGGAAAATACCAAGCAGGATCTGGTCCGAGCCTATCACCTT
>CAYVLO010000426.1:0-3285 GCA_964452125.1 uncultured Anaerolineaceae bacterium
GGTGCGCTGTCGAGCTTTTCGGGCTGTAGCGCCTAGGGGAAAGCCACATGGCACAGACAGCGTGGGGTTTGCTCGTCATCGTGTACCTTTTTCTCGGAGGCCTCGGCGCCGGCGCGTTTCTGACGGCAGCATGTTTTGAGTTGAGCGGCTGGCGCGACAGGCCTCGATTTTCCCTTGTTTCGTTGACCGGAGCTACCCTGAGTGGCCCCTTGGTGGCCCTGGGCAGCCTGTTGTTGGTTTTTGATCTGGGGGCCGGCAAAACCGAGCCCATGCGCATCCTGGCCCTGTTTGCCAATGGCTCCTCGGTGATGACCTGGGGGATCTGGATTCTGAGCCTCTTTATTCCTGTGGCTTTGCTCTACGGGTTTCTGGAACTCGTCGAAGCAGAGCCTTTTCTCAAGGGGATGGTGTGGGCCCGCCTTCCCAGGGGTCTTTTCCGCCCTCGGTTGTGGCGTCGCGGTGTGGCGATCGTCGGGAGTGTCCTGGCTGTGGGCACGGCGGTGTACACAGGGGTGCTGCTCAGCGCCGTAGGCCCGGCTGTGCCTCTATGGAGCCAGCCGATCCTGCCGTTCCTGGCGCTGCCCTTGATGCCCGTGCTCTTTTTGGTCTCGGCCTTATCCACCGGATTGGGGGCCACCTATGACCTTGTGGCCGCCGCTGCTGTGCCTCGTATCCAGCGCCAGAGCCGGGGTATCGATCTGATCCACATCCTCCTGGTCTCCTTGGAAGCGATTCTCATCGGCCTGTTGCTGATCACGTCCTTGAGCGCGGGGGGCGCGGCGGGTGAATCGGCTCGCGTGCTCCTGTATGGTCCCCTGAAATGGGTATTCTGGTTGGGCGTGGTTCTGGTCGGCCTCATCTTGCCGTTTGTCGTTCATGCTTGGGCCGTTGCGACGGGCCGCCACTCTCAATGGACCCGCCTTGGAACGGGATCCGGCACCCTGGTGGCCGGGTTATTCTTGCGATACTTGATTGTCACTGCCGGGATTCCGGCGCAGCTATGATGCATTGCGAAGGAGAGTCGTGTTGTCTATCTATTGCCCAAATCACTTGGACTCATTCCCAGGCACGATCTGAGAGCAGAAATGAACCCAAGCCAAGTATTCGTCTTCTCTGAAGAGACACCCTTTGGCCAAGATCTGGCGGGGCTGCTCCATCCACAAGGCGAGCTGGGTGCTTTGGGTTGGGAAACCGACCTGAACGAGGCGATCCGGCGCATCCGTAAGATCCACCCGCCTGCCGTCATCGTCGCCGGCCGAACCACAGACACCGATTGCGGACCGGCCGTGACTCGCCTCCAGGCCGAATGCCCCGGCCTCCAGATCGCTGAGGTCAATCTCGAGAACCGGACTGTACGCATGTGTGGCGGAGAGACGCAGATTGTTCAGGAGCTGAAGGATTTGCTGGAGGCGGTCGAGTATTTGGGCTCCCAATCCCGGGACAAAAGTCGGGAGTCTCAACCGTCTATGTCACCATATGGAGGAGAACGCAACAATGACGTTTGACAACGAACCCGAGTGTTCACCAAAAGAGAACCCGAGTTTTTCGCGCCGCAGGTTTCTGGGCTTGACCCTGGCCGGCGGGGCCGCGGTGACCGCGGCGGCGGTGGCCCTGGAAACGTCGGTGGCCCTCGACAAATCCATGGCCCAGGCAAGCGCCCAGGCCCCCACCGCCCAGTATGCCTTTGTCATCGACACCACCAAGTGTGTCGGCTGCGGGCTGTGCATCGAGGCCTGCCACCTGCGCAACAATCTGCCCGATGGATTGAGCTACACTCGGGTGGAGGAGCGCAAGGCCGCCGACCGCACCTGGTTCCTGCCCGTCCAGTGCCAGCACTGCGCCGAACCGCCCTGCGCCACGGTGTGCCCCACCAAGGCCACCTACATCCACGAATCGGGCGCTGTGCTCATCAACGAGAAGCTGTGCGTGGGTTGCAAATACTGCATGGTGGCCTGCCCCTACCAAGCCCGCATCTATGACGAGGAGCGAGGCGTGGCTGACAAGTGCTGGCTGTGCCTGGATTGGGTGCAGCAAGGGGAGCCGCCTGCCTGCGTGCAGGCCTGCCTGTACGGCGCCCGCGTCTTTGGCCGCACCGACGATCCCGACAGTGAAGTGAGCAAGCTCCTCGCCTCGGGCCGGGCCCGGCCGCTGCACCCCGAGTTTGGCACAAAACCGGCGGTGCTGACCTATATCATTGAAGGCTAGACTCTCAGGGATCGCAACAGTGAGGATCTGACATGCAATCGGTTTGGAATTGGATTATCGCCATCTATCTCTTTCTCGGCGGGCTGGGGGCCGGGGCTTTTCTCGTAGCTGCCTATTTTGAACTCTCGGGCCAACGCGCCAAGCTGGATTTCTGCCCGACCACCCTGGTGGGCGCCACTCTGTCGGGCCCGCTGGTGGGCATTGGCGCCCTGCTGCTCATCTTTGACCTGGGGGCGGGCATGCGCGAGCCGCTGCGCATCTTTTACATGTTCGCCAATGGCACCTCGGTGATGACCTGGGGCATCTGGATTCTGTGTGGGTTCATCCCCCTGGCCCTCATCTATGGTGTTCTGGAGCTGCTGGACACCTATGGCAAGGCGGGCCAGGGGTCGCGCCTGCGGATCGCCAAGCGGGTGGCGGCGGCGGTGGGTTCCCTCTTTGCCGTGGGCACCGCTCTCTACACCGGCGTGCTGCTCAGCGCCGTTGGTCCGGCCCTGCCCTTCTGGTCCACTTCTCTGGGGGTGCCGATCCTGCCTCTCCTGTTCCTGGTGTCGGCTGTGTCCACCGGGGTGGCCCTGACGCTGCTGCTGAGCGATACGCTGGCATCGGGCGACCGACAACCCGAGACGAATCGCTTGCCGCTGGTCCACCTGGTGCTGATCGTGCTGGAGGTGGCCCTGCTGGCCCTGTTGCTCATCACAGCCTTGGGACAGGGAGGGCCGGCGGCTGCGGCTGCCGAGGCCCTGACCGCCGGTTCCAACAGCCTGCCCTTCTGGTTGCTGTTCGTGGTGCCGGGGCTGGTGGTGCCCCTGGTGGCCCTGGCAGTGGCCAAGGTTGGAAAACACTCCCGAGTCCTGACGCTGGTGGAGGGCGTCTGCATCCTTGCGGCTGGCCTCGTGCTGCGCTATCTGGTGCTCGTCAGCGGATTCTCGGTACCCTTGTAAAGGACATCACGATTATGCTACCTGCAAAATGGCCCCAATGGATCATCGTCCCAATTGCATTTCTGCTGGTCGCGGCAGTCACCGGGCTTGGCCTGGGCTTGATCAAGGTCGCCGAGGCTGCCACGCCTGGCATGGA
>CAYVLO010000427.1:0-3265 GCA_964452125.1 uncultured Anaerolineaceae bacterium
CCGGACACTGTGGGGGCCGTGGTAGAGATGCTCGGCAAGCGGCGGGGCGAGATGCTCAACAAGATGGATGCCGCCGACGGCGACGTCCTGGTGAGCTATCGGGTGCCGACGCGGGGGCTGTTGGGCTTTCGCCACGAGTTCCTGACGGCCACACGCGGCATGGGCACGATCGACACCCTGTTTTCTGGCTATGGCCCGATGGTCGGCCCCATCAACTCACGACTGCGGGGCTCGTTGATCGCCTGGGAGGCCGGCATGGCTACGACCTTTGGACTGAAAGCGGCGGAGGAACGGGGCAGCCTGTTCATCAGTCCGGGCGTGGAGGTCTATGAAGGGGTGGTGATTGGCATACACCAGCGACCGCGCGATCTGGACGTGAATGTGTGCAAGACCAAGCACCTCACCAACATGCGCAATTCGATCCAAGATATCGAGATCCGGCTCACCACTCCCCAGGAAATGAGCCTGGACATGTGCATTGAATATCTCGGCGATGATGATCTATTGGAAGTGACCCCCGCGAGCTTGCGTATTCGCAAGCGCACCTTGGACAGGCAGGAACGAGGCCGGCAGATCAAACGCGCCCAAGAAGCGTTGGGATAAGCCCCTATAGGCAAGACGCAAAGCTGGGCTTCCGGGATAGCCGGACCGGATCACTGCTCATCTGGCTCGTCCCAACCTGCCGGATCGCATTCTGTCGTGAGCACCTCTTTGAAATTGTGGAGATGGTCCAGTATCTCGTCGATGCTCTTGGGCTGCTTTATTCCCTCGCGCCAACCTTTGCGTTCCACGGTGCCGATCACCAGGTAGTCGTTGCCGATGACCTCAGGGTTGCGCTCGGCGAATAGATTGACCAGCGACGCCTCGATCTGGTCCTGGTGAGCGATCAGCAGGTCGCAGTCCGGGCAGTAGCGGCAGGTGTAGCCCAGCACAATGGGGTGGAACGGATCGACGTGGATGAACAGCGGCACCTTGCGCTGGCGCATCTTTTGTTCACACATCGGGCAGCGGGTGAAACGCGCGTCGATGAAGGGGTTCAGGATGAACCGGTACAGTGGTGGCAACTTGCCCGGGTGCGTGGATTTCCGGCGGAGAGCAGCCAGGGCCTGGTTGATCTCCTCCAGGTCAAAGGCCTCAGGGTCGAACGCGCCGCCGACCCACTCCAGGTACTCGTCGTGCTCCTCGTGTTCAGGGTCCTGGACAGCTTCCAGAAAATGGTAGTAGCCCCAGATGCCGCCCACATCCTCGGGTGGACGGGCGCGGCGACCCGCCACGCACACCGGATAGTCCTGGTCGGGTTCTGCGGGTAGGACCTTTTCGACCAGCACCTGATGCAGCCAGCTATCGCCAAAGTCGTACTCGTAACGGAACTTACAGCCTTGGCGCGGAGCGATCTGGCCCAAGGTCACTTCCAGCTCATCCTGCATGCCCCCGTAGTCCAAGTAGTCGGGGTGGGGTTCGCCATAGTAGGTGCCATTGATGATGAATTGGTGAAGGTGATAGTCCCACCAACCGAATGCTGCCTGGAGGATCGAGTGCAGGTCACCCAGGGTGATGTCGCTGCGGACCAGGAGTCGCCGCCAGATGGGCGGTTTGCTGCCCTCCAGCGTCACCTTGATCTGAAAGATAGGTGCTTCTGACGTGCCCTCGGTTGTGCTCATAGCAATGCCTCCTACTGTATGGTACAGTGTATCATGCTTCACACAAAGGGTCAAGCCCTAATTTGTGAAGGTAAAAGTCGGTGGGAAAATGCTCCAGGTGCGAATTCCACCCGTGTCACTCTGAATAGCTCAGGGAGGGGGGCCCTACCCTTTTATGCCCGTGTATAGGCTCCCCTGGACTCCTGCCTGTGCCCTGCAGGAATTCCCGCCGAAACCGAAGCAGCATCCCATCTCTGCCGCGCTTGTACCCCGTTCGGAATTGTGCTAGAATGCACGAAAGGCCCTCTGTGACAGCCAAAACAGGGGCTCGTGCCGCTCCCCATTTTTCCCATGGTGAGGCGCCATTGATTTGTGGAGGACATGACCGATGACAGGGGTTTGGTGGGCCATCGTAGCCGGACTCGCTTTCGGCGTGTTCCAATCCTTCAACCGCAGAGCCGGGCGCCACATCGATAGCTACCTCTCGACCTTCGTTCTGCTTGTGGTGAGCGCTATCGTTCTGGCCATCGTGGCGCTGCTGACCGAAGATCTGAGTTTGTTAAGGCAAGCGCCCTTGGTGGCCTACATCCATTTCGGGATTGCTGGCTTTATCCATTTCTTTCTGGGCTGGACTTTTCTGGCGCTGAGCCAAAAACGGGTGGGCGCCGCGCGCACCGGCGCGCTGATCGGCGCCACCCCGCTCTTTGCTTTCGCTGTGGGTCTGGTGTTCTTTGGCGAGGTCTTGAGCCTGCCGATCGTCTTGGGGGTGCTCCTGGTGATCGCAGGCGTATATCTGGTCTCCAATGGCTGAGTCGAAAAAGAAAGCGCCGCCCATGTCCCAAGAATCAGATACCATTCACGTCACCTGGCGAAACTCTCTCTTGGGCCTCGGCGCGGCCATCTGTTTCGCCGTCAGCGCGATTTTTATTCGCCATGGCCTGGAGGGGCTGCCGTCGCCTCTATTGGGCGTTTCCGTGGGTATGGTGTTCACTGCCATCGCCTACGGATTCGTCCTCGTGTTCCGGCGCAAACCGATCCGGCAGGGAGCCATTTCTCGCGATGCCTGGCTTTTCCAGGTGATGGCCGGCGCCGTTGTCGGCCTGGCTACGTGGGCCCGATGGGTTGCACTGGATATGGCTCCGGTCGCCGTGGTGATGACCCTGGGGCGGATGAACGTGCCCGTGGTAATCTTTTTGGCGCCCCTGCTCGTGGGTCGCAAAGCTGGCGGGAATACACATCCGGTCAAAGACCAAGCGCTCAGGATGAATGGTCCTTGGGGGTTGTTCAGGATGACCTACTGAGCCCTGTGCACAGACGACACTTTTCGACCAGGACAGCCGCCTGGACGCTGTGCTGTAGCCTAAAAAACGGGCCGTGCGCGGCGCCAAGGCCTGGCTCTCGGGCGTACCAGAAAAGACCCCGGTGGTGAGCCGGGGCCTTTTTCCGTCACAGGATGCTCGTAGCCACTGCGAAACCGGCTAGGCTTTTCCTTCCTCCTCGACCGCGGCCGAGACAGCAACGGGCGGTTCCTCGTCCTTGACCGCTTTTTTGAACCCGCCGATGCTCTTGCCCAGCGCCTCGCCGACGGCCGGCAGCTTGCCCACGCCAAAGATCAGGACGACGAT
>CAYVLO010000428.1:0-3254 GCA_964452125.1 uncultured Anaerolineaceae bacterium
CGACCAGCGAGGATGAGGCCAAAGGTTTGGTTGAACTTGGAGAGTATGCGATATTTGACACCCAGTTTGAGGTGCTCGCCGAGGACGGGCTGCGGATCGTGAAGGGCAAGGCCTTTGACGATCGGGCGGGTTGTGCCATTGCAGCGGCCCTGGCTGAGGACGAATTCGAAGTTGATCTCTATCTGACCTTTAGCGCTCAGGAAGAGGTGGGCCTGCGGGGCGCGCGAGTGGCTGCCTATCGCATCGAGCCCGACCTGGCTTTTGCCTTGGAGGGCACCGTGTGCGACGACATGCCCAAAGAGTCGGACGTGAGCCCGACTACCGTTTTGGGCCAAGGCCCGGCGATTACGGTTATGGATCGTTCGTTTATTGCCGATGGACGCCTGGTGCAACTGCTGATCGATCGGGCCGGTGAGCTGGATGTGCCTTACCAGATCAAACAGCCGGGGGTGGGCGGTACCGATGCCGGGGCCATCCACCTGTCGCGGACGGGTGCGCCCTCCGTAGCCGTGGCGGTTCCCTGCCGGTACATCCATTCGCCGGTGACGCTGTTGAGCATGAACGACTATGACCACCTGGCGACTCTGCTCAAAGCCGCTCTGAAGGCCCTGCCCGAGCGTTGGTCGGCGGCCTGATAAGGCCGGAGGACGGCATTGAGTCCATCCCATATGTTCACTGCCAGAGGAGATACCCTGTGAAAGATCTGATCAAAAAACTAACTGAAGCGTATGGGCCTTCGGGCCACGAGGAGCAAATCCGCGAGATCATCCGCGCCGAGGTGGAACCCCTTGCGGACGAGATCCGCGTCGACGTCTTGGGTAACCTGATCGTGAGAAAAGAGGGAGCCGGCAGCGGCAAGAAGGTCATGCTGGCAGCCCACATGGATGAGATTGGCTTGATCATCAGCTATGTGGACAAGCAGGGCTTTTTGCGGGCTCAACCCATCGGCGGGGTGAATCCGATGACGTTGGTGGGTAGCCGGGTTCAGTTTGCCGATGGGACCATGGGAATCATGGCCCCCGAGGATGGGAGCGCCTTTCGCAAGGAGCCCGAGATCTCGAAACTGTACGTCGATGTCGGCGCCAAAAGTCACGAGGACGCCCGATCTCGACTGGGGCAGGCCGTGAGCTTTGTTCGGCCCATGACCGAATTGGGGACGCGGGTTGCCGCCAAGGCCATGGACGATCGTATCGGCTGCGTGATTCTAATCGAAACCCTACGGCAATTGGCCGATTCGCCGCACGACGTGTATTTTGTGTTCAGTGTGCAGGAAGAGGTGGGCTTGCGCGGGGCGCGGACGAGTGCTTTTGGTCTGTCACCCGAGGTTGGAATTGCCTTGGACGTGACGGTGGCAGCCGATACGCCCGAAGCGCCCAAAATGGCCATGAAGCTGGGCGCCGGCCCTTGCATCAAAGTAATGGATAGTGGGATGCTCTCCCATCCGAAGGTCAAGGACTTGCTGATCGATGCGGCGGAGGCAAAAGGCATTCCCTACCAACTGGAGGTGCTGGATCGCGGTACGACCGATGCGATGGCCATCCAATTGAGTCAAGAGGGAGTTGCCGCCGGGTGCGTTTCGGTGGCCACACGTTACGTCCATACGCCATCGGAAGTGGTGGATTTGGAAGACGTGGAGAACTCGGTCAAGCTGCTGCTTGCTTTTCTGGCGAACCCTATCGAGCTGTAAACCGATGGCAGATCGAGGCGAGTCCCCCCCTTCTCGCACTACCGATCGCTCGAGGGACCGGCTCGGACCCGGGCAACGTCTAATCGATTTCTGGTCCGAGTGGCGGTTCGAGTTGGTGGTCGTGTTGGTCATCCTAGTGGGCCTTTTCTTGCTCCTGGAACAGGTGCAACTCCGGGAGCTGGCGGCGGACTGGTGGGCGGCGGGACTCGAAGGACTCAAGACCGCTGGATCTGGATTTCTTCGCCGTGTAGGAAATTTCCTGCAGAGACTCACCTTTTCGGATTTGATAGGCGGCGCCCTGCTCATCGCGGCTTTGGTTCTGCTCTATCTCCGGGGGCGCTGGCGGCTGATGACCATGGAACGTTTCACCGCGCGCGTTTGCCCCGGGTGTGGAGGGAGGTTGCACCGCGTTCACCGGCGGCCTATTGACCGGTTGGTAAATGTGATCGTGCCGGTGGTCCGCTACCGTTGCCGAAACCCGGAATGTCGCTGGCGGGGATTGCGGGTCAAAAGGACGCGGTATGAATGAGGCGCACGCGATTGTGGCGATGGCTCGCAAGTGAGAGGGTAGGGTGAGCCTTTTCGGGAAAATCTGGCGTTGGGCTCTTGCCCGGTTCTACCGGAGGTGGGCCGACGTTCACCGCCACTATGGAAATCTTTATGGCAATGTGCAAGAGCACTGGGCCGCCGTGGAATATTACACCCGGGCCATCGTGCTGGATCCCGGGTATGCACAGGCCTATTTCAGCCGTGGCGTGCTCTACTGGCGGGAAATTAGCGACCCGGCCCGTGCCATTGAGGATCTCGGTCGCGCGATCGAACTCGATCCGGAATGGAGTGATGCCTATCTCAACCGTGGGTTGGCCCTCAAGCTGCACGGAGATTTGACACAGGCAATCACCGATTTCGAACGCTATTTGGAGACGGGTCAGGATGAGTTCTGGCGGGATGCCGCCCGCGGACAGATCGACGAGCTTGCTGACGAACTCTCGACAGAGAGTAACCGCGAGGTGAATGGCTAGGTGATCGTTCTTCTTTTCTTGTTAGGTGTGCTGGTGGGGGCGTTTCTCAACCTTTGCGCCGACCAACTGCCCCGTTGGCGGCGGCTGAGGCGAGTTCCCTTCTGCCCCTATTGCGAGCAACCCCGCCCGCGCCGTGCCTGGATCGCCACTTTGGCCTACCTGTCTTTTCGGCCCAATTGTCCCCATTGTGGGGCGCCCATTCCCCTGCGGCACCCGTTGACTGAAATCGCGACCGGTGCGCTCTATGCCTTCCTCTGGTACTGGGTCGGCAGAGACGGTCCGATTGAGTTGTTTCTCCTGTACACCGTCTACACCACCATTTTTGTACTGGTCATGGTCATTGACCTGGAGCACCGCTTGATCTTGAATGTCGTGATGTATCCGGCTTGGGGATTGGCCCTCTTGGGGAGCTTGATCCATCCCACTCCCCATTTCTACCGCCAGGCCCTGGTCGGTGGGGCGTTGGGTTTTGGTTTGCTGTTTCTGATATACCTGGGGGGCGTGCTTTTTGTCAAGCTGTGGAGCAAGCGACGGGGTAAGGATGT
>CAYVLO010000429.1:0-411 GCA_964452125.1 uncultured Anaerolineaceae bacterium
CCTGCTGAATTTCTGTTGCCTGGCCGGGCTGTATATTCTGTTGAACGCCCAGTTTGTGGCGCTGATCCAGGTGATCGTCTATGCCGGCGCGGTGGTCGTTCTGTTCCTCTTTGTGGTCATGCTTTTGGGCATCGATCGGATTGTCGAAGTCCCCGACTCGAGGCGCTATCAGTGGATCGCGGCGGTGCTGCTGGGCGCCCTGTTGTTGGCCGGCGTGGTGTGGGCTGTGGTCGAGACCGGAACCGGAGCAATGCCCGAGCTGGTTCGGTCGGACAACGTCCGGGAGATCGGCGCTGCCCTGTTGACCGACTATATGATTCCCTTTGAACTCGTCTCCCTGGTGCTCTTGGTGGCTGTCATCGGAGCCTTGGTTCTGGCAAAAAAGAGATTGGAGAGGTAAAGGCGCACATG
>CAYVLO010000429.1:421-3250 GCA_964452125.1 uncultured Anaerolineaceae bacterium
CTAATCCTGAGCGCGATTCTGTTTGTTCTGGGCGCAGCCGGTATGTTGATGCGGCGGAACGTGCTGGTCATGTTCATGTCGGCGGAAATGATGCTCAATGCCGTCAACCTGACGCTCATTACCTATGGGCGCGCCTGGGCCAACATCGAAGGGCAGATCTTTGTCCTTCTGGTCATGGCGGTGGCTGCGGCAGAGGTTGCGGTCGGGTTGGCCATCGTCGTCTCGCTCTTTCGGCACAAAGACTCGGCGGACGCTGATGACATCCGCCTGTTGAAGGGTTAGGGGCAACCTGTGGGGGAGAACCTTTGAGATGCTGAATTACGTTTGGTTGATCCCGTTATTCCCGCTGGTCGGCGTTCTGGTAAACGCCCTCTTGGGGCGCTGGCTGAGCCGGCGCGTGGTGGGCATCATCGCCAGTGCGGCCGTGGCGGCCTCGTTTGTGACCGCTGCCGCGGTCTTTTTCCAGATGCTGCAATTGCCCATCGAAACCGAGACCGGGGGCAATGGCCGGGAGCGCATTATCCCGATTTTCAGTTGGATCGTGGTCGGCGATTTCGAGGTGTCGGTCCGCATTCTCTTGGACCAGTTGTCGATCCTCATGACGCTGGTGGTCACGGGCGTCAGCACGCTCATCCACATCTATTCGACCGCCTACATGGAAGGCGAAGAGTACCACAACCGCTATTTCACCTGGATGAACCTCTTTGTCTTTATGATGTTGATCCTGGTGCTGGGCGACAGCTTTGTGACCATGTACGTCGGCTGGGAGGGGGTGGGCCTCTGCTCCTACCTGCTCATCGGCTACTGGTTCGAAAAAGAGTCGGCGGCGAACGCGGGCAAAAAGGCATTCCTGGTCAACCGGGTGGGCGATTTCGGGTTCGCTCTGGGCATCATGCTGATCTTTGCCACCTTTGGCAGCGTCGCCTTTGAGGACGTGTTCCCCGCAGCCAGGACGTTGCTGCCCGGCACGGCGACGGCCATTTCGCTCTTGTTGTTCCTGGGCGCCACAGGCAAATCGGCTCAAATCCCCCTCTATGTCTGGTTGCCCGATGCGATGGAAGGCCCCACGCCCGTCAGCGCCCTGATCCACGCTGCCACGATGGTCACGGCCGGCGTCTATATGGTGGTGCGCTGCCACACCCTCTTTGAGGCGTCGCCCTCGGCCCTGAATTGGGTGATGTGGATCGGGATTTTGACAGCCTTTTTCGCGGCGACGATGGCCCTGGTGCAAAAGGACATGAAGCGGATCCTGGCCTATTCGACCATCAGCCAGTTGGGCTACATGTTCCTGGGGGTGGGCGCGGGCGCCTATGCCGCCGGCATGTTCCACCTGACCACCCATGCCTTTTTCAAGGCCCTCCTGTTCTTGTGCGCCGGCGCTGTGATGCATGCCCTGGCGGGCGAACTCGACATTTTCCGCATGGGCGACCTGCGCAAGCGGATGCCCTGGACCTTTGCGACGATGCTGGTGGGCGTGCTGGCCCTTTCGGGCGTGCCGCTCCTTTCCGGCTTTTTCAGCAAGGACGAGATCCTGTACGCCGTCTACGCTCACGGCAACACCCTGCCCTGGCTGTTGGGCGTCGTCACCGCGGGCCTGACGGCCTTTTACGCCTTCCGCCTGCTGTTTGTGGCCTTTTATGGCCCCTCGCGGATGGACAAAAAGGTCGAAAAACATGTCCACGAAGCGCCGTGGGCCATGGTGGTGCCCCTGGTGATTCTGGCGGTGCTGGCGGCCATCGGCGGATACGTGGGATTGCCCGCCTTCTTGGGCATGGGCAATGCCATCGACGGCTTTCTGGAGCCGGTCTTTGCCGATTCGCAGATGGGCCACGCGGCAGCCGGTGGGGCCTCGACCGAGATCCTGTTGATGGTTGTGTCGGTGTTGGCCGCGGCTGCGGGCATCTTTGTGGCCTACTGGCTCTACATCCGCCGTTGGGGCCTGGCCGAGCGGATGACCAAGAGCGCCCAGTGGCTCTACAACCTGGTCTACAACAAGTACTATGTGGACGAGGGGTACACGGAAGCGGTGATCAAGCCGTTGCGCGGCCTGGGCGACCTGTTCAGCGACGTGGTCGACCCGCGGGGCATCGACGGCGGGGTCAATGGATTGGCCAAAGTCATCGGCCTGGCGGGTGAGGGTCTGCGCCGGGCGCAGACCGGGCTGGTGCGCAACTATGCCCTGGCCATGTTCGTCGGTGTGGTCGCGGTGGTGGCCTATTTTATCCTCCGTGGCGTTCTGGGATCGTAGGCGATGATCGGGTATAAGTCTGTCGTCGGGTGGGCTGCGGGGTTGGCTTCTCAGCCTTGGGAGTTTTTCACTATGTGTCAAAAGAGGAGTTGACGGGATGAACCAACTCGGCTTCCCGCTGCTATCCATCGTACTTTTCGTGCCGTTGCTGGGGGCGCTTGTTACCCTCTTTTTGGGAAACAACCGGCCGGCGCTCAAGGCCTGGGCGCTGGTGGTAACCCTGGCGGACCTGGTTCTGGCCTGCGTGCTGTGGGGGTTCTACAATTACGGGACCGCCGACATGCAGTTTGTCGATCGATTTGCCTGGATCGAGCCCCTGGGGGTCAGCTATTTCGTGGGCGTCGATGGGATCAGCTTCTGGTTCCTGCTGTTGACCGTCTTCCTCAGCCCGGTGGCCATGTTGATCGCGTGCAAGTATCTGGACGCGAACCCCCAGGTCAATGCCCGTTCCTACCTGTTCCTGATGCTGATGCTGGAAACCGGGGTGTTGGGCGTGTTCGCAGCCATGGATCTGATCCTGTTCTACATCTTTTGGGAGGCGATGCTGGTGCCCATGTACTTCCTCATCGGTCGGTGGGGAG
>CAYVLO010000430.1:0-3244 GCA_964452125.1 uncultured Anaerolineaceae bacterium
CGGGGAGGCGCTCCAGGGATTCGGGCAGCGCCTGGGCCCCCAAGCCCACCATGTGATAGCCGGGGCCATCCAGCTCGACGCCGGCGATGGTGAGCAGGCCGCCATGATGGCTGGCGGGTGCACCCAGGGTCAGCCGACGGTGATCGGTGAGGGCGACGATGTCATAGCCCTGCTGCTGGTACCAGTCCAGGGCCTCCTCGGGCGACACGCGACCATCGGATTGGGTGGTGTGGACGTGGAACGCGGCCTTGTACCAGTGGCCAGGTGCTGCGAACGGGGATTGCCAGGTCATGGGACAGCTCCTATGGGGTCTATGGGGTAGGGTGGCTAGGGAGGGATTGTAGCGAAGCGTGGGGGCGGCGGCAAGCGAAAATGGGTTCGTTCCGCAAAAAAAGTTTGGTTGGCAGGGCGCTTCTCGCAAAGGACGGCGGAGCCGGGCGATGGAGGGGGGAGGATGAACGGCAGACGAGGGGCCATGGGGGACTCCTTTGCGGAACGTTTGTTCTATTGTAGCAGGAGGGGTGGGAGATGGCAAGGGGGTTGTGTTCGCGGGGGTGAATGGGGGGGAGGGGAGGGCGCGCCGCAGGCGCGCAGGGCACAACATGTTGTGCCCCTACACGGAGTGTTGTGGATTGCGACGATGTGTGGTAGGGGCGAGCTTTGTGTTCGCCCAGGGTTGGGCGATGGGCCAGCCGCCGTGGGCTTCGATGACGGCGTCAATCTCGCGCTGGAGGCGCTGGGTCTCGGCGAGGGCGACGACGATGCGCTGGTAGTGGATGATCTCCTCGTAGGTGAGGACGCGCTTGCGGCGGTCGCGGAGCCACTTGTCGAGAACCTGATAGCCGCCGATCTGGTATTCCCACAGGTCGGGCGAGACGCCCTCGATATACTGGGTCGCGTTGATCCAGACGCGGCCGGCGCAATCCTGGGCGGGCGGTTGATAGTCGACGCGGGCGACGCGGTTGTCGCCGTTGACGGGGTAGGCGGTGATCAGGCGGGAGAGGGACGGAGCACGCATGAGGTGGACGTCGATGAGCTCCTGGCCCAGGGAGGCCAGGGCGGCAAAGAGATCGGGATCTGTCGTGAATGGGATGTGCGGGAAGTCGGTTCGTAGGAACGCCTCGTAGCGGGTGCGGTACGAAGGAGCGCTCAGGATAGCGTAGATGTAGGCACAAGCACGCTCGGCCACGGCGTTAGCATCATCAATGCCGATGAGCGGCTGGAGTTGAGTAACAGTCGCTTCCTCCAGGTTCGCGGTCCGCTGTTCTACGGTCAGCCCTGAGGCTTGGCTTGGGGCGTATTTCCACAGGGGAAAGACATGGTTCGCTTCTCGGCTGCGAGTAGAGAGCACGCAGTCGTTGGCTGGCTCCTGTGCCACCAAGCTATGCCGATAGCCAGGGGTTCCTTGCTGCCGTGACGACAGAACGCACAGGTTCTCTCGCCCGGCCACGTGGTCGAGCAACTCGCGGCGGGGATAGTCCATGGCCACCGTGCTAAAGTAGCACCAGCGCCAGTCAAAGGGGCGGTAGAGGCAGCGGATGATGTGTCGCTCCCAGTCGTCGTCAGCGCGCAACGCCTGGCGGGCCTCGGCGAGCGACCAGTCGCGGTTGTCTCGCAGCCGGTAGCGAGAGCGCAGCTCGTCGTCACTGAGGCGCTCATCGCGCAGGTCGGCGATGCGGCGGAGGATGGTCTCGCGGTCGAAGGCGATGGCAAAGTGGTCGCGATGGGTCTGGAAGCCGAGCACGCTGACGGGCATGATGTTGGTGAGATTCGGGTAACGATGGTACTCGTCGCGCAGAGTGGCATCCTGGGGCTTGAGAAGGTAGAACGGCTTGGCAGGCGAGACATCCTGCCAGTCAGTGCTCTCAACGTCGTGCTCCCAAAGCCAGGCGTACTTGTCGGCGCGCAGGCCGTAGAGATCGGCGTGGTGGACCTGGCAGCGGCCTTTGGCGCGACGGCCATCCTTGACAAAGAGGCCGATGGCGACGCCCTGCTGGATATCAAAGACGTTCTCATCGGGCGAGCCATCGGGGCAGGTCTCGCGCTTTTTGGCGTTGCCGTGGAGATCCAGCAGGTAGATGCTGTCGAAATCGGCCATGAGGCTCTGGCGCATGCCGCGGAAGGTGGGGTTATCCAGGTAGCCGTGGTTGGTGATAAAGGCGAGGACGCCATAGCCGGTGCGCTGGATGCGCCATTGGGCAAAGCGGATGAACTTGACATAGTCATCGTTGAGCCATTTGGGGTTGCGCTCACCCAGATCGCCGCCATCGACCTGAAAGTAGGACTCGACCTTGGCGCCGTTGCGCGCGTCCAGGCCGCGAAGCAGCTGGTCGAGCCAGGGGCTCTTGTTGGCAGAGTGGCCAGAGTAGGGCGGGTTGCCGAGGACCACCATGACGGGGACGGTCTCTTTGACGGCGTTGGCGGCGTTGACCTCGCGGGCGATGGCGGGCGCGAACATGACGGACTGGCCCGCGTCCTGCGCCTGTTCGAGGCTGTTGGTCAGGTACACCTGAAGGCGGTCGTCGGCGCGGAAGTCATAGCCCAGCTCCTGGAGCTGGAGACCGAGCTTGAGGTGGGCCACGGCATAGGGCGCCATAAGAAGCTCGAACCCGTGCAGGCGCGGCAGCAGGTGGCGCGGCACATAGCCGCTCCAGGCGCCGGCCTGGCCGTGTTGGCTCAGATCGGCATGGATGGTGTTGATGACGGCGTGCAGAAAGGTGCCGGTGCCGCAGGCGGGGTCCAGGATGTGCACACGGTGGGTTGTGTTTTGGATGTCGTCGGCCGGGAGGGTGGCGGCGTCGGCCAAACCGTGTGGGCAATCGAAACGGTCGCGCAGGAGGCGGTCGACGGAGCGGACGATGTAAGAGACGACGGGCTCGGGCGTATAGTAGACGCCGCGCATCTCACGCAGGGCGGGATCGTAGGCCTGGAGGAAGGTCTCGTAAAAGTGGACGACGGGGTCCTCGCGGCGGGTGCGCTGCCCAAAGTCCTGAAGAATGGCGGCCATGTGGGCGTGTTGGAGCAGGTCGCAGAGGGCCTCGATGATCCATTCGATCTCGTCGGCGGCGCCGGGCCCGGCCATGTTGGCGAACATCTCTTTGAGAAATGGGTTTGTCTTGGGCAGCAGGTAGGCTGCGGTGCGTCGGGAAAAGCCGTCGCCCGGAGGCGCGCTGCAGCGGGCCGAAAAGAGACCGTAGCAGACGGTCTGGGCGTACATATCGGCGAACTGGGCGGGGGTGAGGTC
>CAYVLO010000431.1:0-3242 GCA_964452125.1 uncultured Anaerolineaceae bacterium
CTCCCGCCGCATCCCCTTGGGGCAGAAGCTCAAAGACCAACGGCTGGTTGGCCGGGAGCATCGTCGCACTCCAGCGCTCATAATTCTGTCCCTGGAACTGCTCGATGCCCAACGACTGAAGCTGTGTGCTGGCCATCGTCAACCCTGGCTGGGCCGCCAGGATGTTCAACTCGCTGACCGGGTAGGCAAAACGCCGCTCGACGGGGACCGAATCGCCACCGACCATCAGATGGTAAGAGAAAAAGGCCAGCGCGCCCTCTGGGCCGGGCGGCACAGGTTCGGTGTCCAACCATCCGCTCGCACTCTCGATGAAACGCCCCTCGGCGCTGCCATCCTGCATCGCCAGCCCCACGGCGCCCGCAGGCAGAGGGATCTCGAGCGTGCCCCGCTGCCCCCCTTCATGGACCTGGCCCACGTAGGTGCGATCGCCCGCGTTACGAAATAGATGGATCTCGGAAATACGCAGCGCCTGTCCAAAGGACTCGGCAATCAGGTGCACCGAACTGAGGGAAATGGCGCTGTCGTCCTCCGTCGTCTCATAGACGGTGACGGTTGCCTGCTTCGTCGGCTGGTCGGCCGAAAACTTGAAGGGGGTTACCGGACCATAACCGACCCCCAGATAGGTCACCTCGGGCCAATACTCCAAGGTCGGATCGGTATCCAGCCCCTCGAAACGGAACTGCCCCTGGGCATCGGTCGTGGTTTCCAGGGTATTCATTTCAGAATCGCCCTGGATCACGTGCAACACCACAGTCAGGCCTGCGCCGACCTCGGGGCCGCCAGCCGTCCCACTGACCACCTCGCCTTCCAGCACGCCGGTTCCCTGGGCCTGAGCGACCCCAGCCACGCACAAAACCATGAGCAATCCCGTCACCAAAACCCGAACGATGGATCGCATCAGACCGCCTCCCCTTCGGAAATCTGGGCGCCGCATTTTGCACAAAAGAGATCCCCTTCGTGCACAGAAACGCCGCAGGCCGGGCACACAGGGCCGCGAGCCACCGGTTTATCGGGCAGCGCCTGGCCGCACTGAACGCAGAATTGGTCGCCGGCCTGGTACGCCTGCCCACATTGGGGGCAGGTCAACCCAGCCTTGGGCCGGTTGGAGCGCATCTTGCGCAAGGCCCGGTCGATATCGGCCTCGCTCACGGCAGGCGACAACCGGCTCGGCTTTTGCGGCGATAGAAGAGGATAGACAACGATGCCAGCCGACACCAGGAACAGAATCACGAACACGGCAATCGACATGGCTACCTCCCTTGTTTCCGGCTGGGCCAGGCGGCAATCAGCGCGCCGACGATCATCACGACCCCACCGATCCACAGCCAGATCACCATGGGCGTGATCAGGATCTGAAAGGCCGCCAACCCATCGGCATCCAGGCCCGCCAGGATCACGTACAGGTCCTCTTTCAGGTTCGAACGGAGGGCCACCTCGGTCACAGCGCCCTGGGCATTGCTGTGCAAATTGCGCTCGGGATGCACACTGGCCAGCCGGCGACCATCGCGCCAAACTTCGACGACCGCCTGATTGCGCACCTTGTTTCCGCCCTCCTCCACAGACCGATAGACATAGTCAGAGTAGGTCAACTGATAACCGCTGACCTCCGTCGATTCACCCACAGCCAGCGCCACCTGGACCTCGCTCTGATAGGCCTGGGAGGCGGTAATGCCCATCACGATCAACAGGATTGAAAAGTGGATCAACTGGCCCCCGTAACGGCGCCGATTGTGGGCCATGGCCCGAGCTGCCGCTGTCCACACAGCCTCATCCGCCGATCGCATACGGGCCGCTATCCCCTGAACCATCTGCAGCAGGATCGTGGTAGCCACAAAGGCTGTCACGGAGAAGGAGAGCACTGCCCACAGCTCGCGGATGCCCATCACCAAGAGTAGCACGGCGGTGAGGATCGCAACGGCGATCTGAACCCAAAGGCTGCGCAACAGACGCCGAGGGTCGGTGTTGCGCCAGTCGATCAGAGGACAGATGCCCATGAGCAACACCAGGACCAGGCCCAACGGTCCAATGATCCGGTTATAGTTCTCAGGGCCCAGGCTCGAGGCGACGCCCCGCGCCGCTTCCGTAAAAGTCGGCCACAGCGTTCCCAGAAAGACCGCCGCTGCCGAACCCACAAACAGCAGGTTGGTCAGCAGAAACGCGAACTCGCGGGAAAGCAACTCGCCCAGCTCGCCCCTGTCTGCGAGTTCCCGCTTGCGCGCCAAGGCCAATCCCACCGCCAGGGCCAGCGTCAGCAGCATATAGCCGAGATAGTAGTAGCCGATGGGAGATTTGGCAAAGGCGTGCACCGACTGGATCAACCCCGAACGGGTCACAAAGGTGGCAAAGACGGTAAGCACGTAGGTCACTACCGCCAGCAGGACGTTCCAGGCCCGGAACATGTCGCGGCGTTCCTGGATAACGGCCGAATGGACAAAGGCCGTGCCCACCAACCAGGGGATCAGGGACGAGTTCTCCACCGGGTCCCAGCCCCAGTAGCCGCCCCAACCCAATTCCAAATAAGCCCACCAGGCGCCCACCAGAATCCCAATGCCCAGGGTGCCCCAGGCCGCCAGGGTCCAGCGCCGGGTGCCCCTCAGCCAACCGGCATCGAGCTGCCCTGTCACCAAGGCCGCCAGGGCATAGGCCGCCGGAATGGTCCACAGCGCGTAGGAAGCAAAAATGATGGGCGGGTGGATGATCATCCAAAAGTTTTGGAGCAATGGGTTCAAGCTGATGCCCTCGGCGGGAATGGTCGTCATCAATTCAAAGGGATTGGTCAGCCTGAGAAGCAGGAAGGCAAAAAAGGCCTGAGTCAGGGCCAGAAAGGCCATGACGTAGGGGCGCAGCTCTCGATCCCAGGTAGGGCGGCCGAGCGCCAAAAAGGCCGTAAAGAGGGCCAGCATCCACAGCCACAGAAGCTGAGAGCCCTCCTGGCCCGCCCAGAAGGCAGACAGTACATAGGCCGGCTTCAGATAGGTGCTGACGTGCTCAAAGACATAGCGAACCTGAAATTCATGGGAAAAGAGCAACACCATCAGCAGAACCGCCGAAAGGGTCGAAAGGCCAGCCGTCACCAGCAGGCCATAACGCCCGCTGGCCACCAACTCGGGCCGCCCTTGCCGCGCCCCCAGCAGCGACGCCACGGCCGCCCACAGGGCAAAGGCAAAAGTCAGAGCCAACGCGCCATAACCGATATCCGCCAGGATCAAAGTGAATTCTCCTTACCAACCAGGGTGGGTCGC
>CAYVLO010000432.1:0-3241 GCA_964452125.1 uncultured Anaerolineaceae bacterium
TTTTGAAACTCACCTCCTGCAACACCACCGGCCTGATCCGCGCCGTCGACGCCATCGATCGCATGGTCGGCGTCGAGAAAATCGCCATCACCATCATCCGCCGGGTAGCCGACCCCGGCGACACGCACCGGGGCCTGACCAATGTGCTCCAGGTGGAAAAGGTGCCTAACCATCAAGCCGTCGACCTGATGACTATCATGCCCCACGTGGACGCTACCGGCTTTTTGGTTCACACTCCGGTGACCCACGGGCACATCATCAGCATCGTCGCCACGCCCAAAAAGAGCGTCGGCATCCAGGACGTGATCGACAACTTTCGCGAGCATCCGCGCATCCGCGTCTTTCGCGTGGCCGATGGCTTTAACAGCAACGCGGCCCTCTTCAAGTATGCCCGCGACCTGGGCAACAAGCGCGCCGACATGTACGAGATCGGCGCCTGGGAAGAATGCTTTGGCCTGTCGGGCAACGATCTGCTGTTTGCCATCAACATCCCGCAGGAAGCCGTCACCATCCCCGAGACGGTGGATGGCGTCCGCGCCGCTCTGGAAATGCAGACCGATCGACTCGAAGCGGTGGGCATGACCAACAAGTACCTGGGCATGGTTGCTGGTCGCTAGACTAAAAAACTCGGCGCCAAACGCGCGCAGAAGGACCACAACGTGACGCGCCCGCCGGATCGTCGGGTCCGGCGGCGCACCCGGCGCGCGGGATCGCTAGATCCCGCGCGAGCTTGTGAAGACAGCCAAGCGTTCTGCGCGTACTGCAGCGCCATGGGATGGGGGAAAACGTGGAATCTGGCATTCATACTCTGGACGATTTCGAATTTCGCGACAAAACGGTCCTCCTGCGAGTTGACATCAACTCGCCCATTGACCGCCAAACGGGCGGCCTGGCCGACGACAACCGCATCCGCAAGAGCCTGCCCACGATTCGCGAGTTGGCCGACGGGGGGGCCCGCACGGTCATCCTGGCCCACCAGGGTGACACTGAAGACTATCGCAGCCTGGTCTCCCTGGCCCCTCACGCCGCGCGGCTGGCCGAGTTGTTGGAGCGGCCGGTGGGCTTTGTTGACGACATCTGCGGCCCCACAGCCATCGCCCGCATCCAGGCGATGAAAAGCGGCGACTTGCTCCTGCTCAACAACGTGCGCTACCTGACCGAAGAGGTCTCGACCTTTGTCAATTTCGTCAAGCTCACGCCCCAGGAAATGGCCCGTACCTGGCTGGTGCGTACTCTGGCGCCTCTGGCCGACCTCTATGTGTGCGAGGCCATCGCCGCTGCCCACCGCTCCGCTCCCTCGCTGGTCGGATTTGCCGAGGTCCTGCCAGCCGCCGGCGGTCGACTGTTCGTCGACGAGCTGAACGCACTGACCCGCATCAAGGAATCACCGGCCCAGCCGTGTGTCTTTGTCCTGGGAGGCAGCCGCATCGCCGACGCCTTTAGCATGATGGAGATGGTCCTGCGCGAAGGAACCGCCCATCGCGTCCTCACCAGCGGCCTGACCGGCGAGGTGATGCTGCTGGCCCAAGGTGTTCGCCTGGGCGAGCCCACCGAGCGGCTGATCCGCGACAAGGGCTTGGAACCCTTTGTCGAGCGAGCCCGTGGCTTGCTCCACACCTACGGCGAGCGCATCCTCTATCCCTCCGATTTCGCCATCGATCGCAACGGCCGAGTGGAAATCCGGGCAGAGGATCTCCCCGTGGACGAGCTATTGATCGACATCGGCGCCGGTACCATTGAGCGTTATGTCCATGAAATTCAGCAGGCGGCGACCATCTTTGTGAACGGCCCGGCGGGCATCTACGAACAACCCGTCAGCGCCACGGGCACGCAGGCGCTGTGGACGGCCATTGCCGATGCGCCCGGGTATTCGGTCATTGGCGGCGGCGACAGTGTAGCGGCCGCAGGCCGCTTTGGCGGGCGCGGGCGCATGGGCTACGTTTGCACCTCAGGCGGTGGCATGGTGCGCTTCCTATCGGGCCAGGAACTGCCGGTCGTCGAAGCGCTCAAGCGCGCCGCCCAACGGTAGAAAGCGGGAAGAATCGGATCGTGAATCACACCCACAGCATTTTGGAATTGGAATTGGCCTATGGGCACAGTACCCTGCCTGTGCGCCTCCCTGCCGACCGGGTTCAGGCCGTGATCGAACCCCGAGCCGAAGGGGAACCGGGCTCCGAAACCGATCTCCTGGCGCAGGCCCTGGCGCACCCCATCGGGACGCCTCGCCTGCGCGATTTGGCCACACCGGGGCAAAAGGTGGTCATTGTGACCAGCGACCTGACCCGCCCCTGCCCGTCAGAACGGTTGTTGCCGCCCATCCTCGATGAGCTGGCGGCCGCTGGCGTGGACGACAGCGACATCACCATCATCCTGGCGCTGGGGCTGCACCGCCCCATGACCGGACCCGAGATGGAAAAGGCTGTGGGCAGCGACGTGTACCACCGCGTGCGGGTACTCAATCACGATCCCAACGACACCATCCGCCTGGGTGTGACCTCGGCGGGAACCCCTGTCGAGATCTACCGACCCGTGGTCCAGGCCGACCTGCGCGTCTGCCTGAGCAACCTGGAGCTGCACTATTTCGCCGGCTATTCGGGCGGAGCCAAGGCCATTCTGCCTGGCTGCGCATCCCGGGCGGCGGTCAATGCCAACCACGCCATGATGGTCCGCCCCGAGGCCAAGGCCGGGCGCCTGGAGGGCAACCCCGTCCGCGCTGACCTGGAAGAGGGCGTGGCCCTCCTCGACGCCGATTTCATTCTCAACGTCGTGGTCGACGGCCAACACCGCATCGTCGGCGCGGTGGCGGGCGAGGTCACCGCGGCCCATCGCCAGGGCTGCCAGATGGTGGCCGAACGCGGCATCGTGCCCATTGGCCGCAGGGCCGACCTGGTCCTGGTGAGCGCCGGCGGCTCGCCCAAAGACGTGAACATGTACCAGGCCCAAAAAGCCCTGGACAACGCGGCCTATGCCCTGCGCGACGGCGGCATTCTCATCCTGGTCGCCGAATGTCCAGAGGGGTTGGGTAACCCAACCTTTGAGACCTGGATGACCACGGCCGGTTCGCCCGACGCCGTGCTGGAGATGATTCAGAAGGAATTCGTCCTGGGCGGACACAAGGCGGCTGCCGTGGCGGCTGTTCAGAAGCGGGCCGCGATCTATTTGGTCTCGGCGCTGCCCGACGAACTGGTCCGACAGATGGGGATGAGGCCGTTTGCCACCGTCGAAGCGGCCCTTGGCGCGG
>CAYVLO010000433.1:0-3228 GCA_964452125.1 uncultured Anaerolineaceae bacterium
CCTTCCACAGCCCCACCGAAGCCAGCAACCACAGCCCGGGGAACCCCTCAAAATAGTAGCGGGGTCCCCACAGCCGGGCCGGCGAGCCGATCCAATAGAACAGGTAGGCCACCACCAGGCAGCCAAAAGGCGCCAGCAGCGCCCAGTCGCGGGCGCGGCGGGGAGCCAGGGCCAATCCGGCCACCAGGGGCAGCCAACTCAGACCGGGCCAGCCCAGCAGGTCGGTCGCGGCCCGCGAAAGGTCCTGCTTGAGGTTCACCCAGGCGTAAAAGGGCGAGTGACCGCCGGGCATGGCGCCGATGCCTTCGCCAAAGCCGATTTTGTCGTAGGGCCACCACAGCAGGTAGGGGTTTAGCCAGGGGTCGCCGGTCACGGCCCACTGGTACAGGGGCAGCAGGGCCGCCAGGCCGAGGCCCGCCAGAGCGATCCACAGGTAATTCGGCCAGTGGGGCTGCCTGCGCCGTATCACCTGCCCCAGGCCATAGGCGGCAAAGGGGGCCACAAAGGCCACGGCGGTCAGCGAGCGGGTCAGAAAGGCCATGCCCGCTGCCAGGCCGGCGCCCACGGCGTACCACCGGCTGCGCCCCTGGGCCGTCCACAGAAACCAGAGGGCAAACAGGAGGAGCCAGACCAGACTCGCCAGATGGGACAAAAAGGAGCCGCTGAGCACGAGGTACAGGGGCGACACCAGCCCCAGCCCCGCAGCCAGCAACCCCACCCGCTCATCGTACAGGCTCTTGCCCAGGCAGTAGACCAGCGCCAGGGCCAACGCGGCCAATAGCGGGTTCACCAGCCAGGGGGCTCCACCCAGCACGCCCAAGGCTAGCACGGCCGGCCAGCCAGGGGGGTACTTGCCGAACCGTTGCCCCTCGTGATCCAGCACAAAGGGCGTCCAGAAGGCGTCGGGAATCGGCGGCGAGTCGACCGTCAGCCGTCCGCGGGCCATCGTCCGGGCCTGGAACAGGTAGGCTACCTCGTCCTCCAGGTGGGGCACCCCCTCAAAGGCCAGCAGGGCCATCGCGCCTGTCGCCAGCAGAGCGATGGCGCAGAGAAACAGGATTAGCCGGCCGGGTGGGATGCGTTTCATCGAGTTTGCATTCTGCATCGGCGGTAAGCCCTGCAACGGCGACACGTGCCTTTTAATCGGAGGGTGGCTCAGGCAAGGGGAACTCGCCACTTTCGCACAGCTCCAGCGCCTGCGCCGCCGCGACCTGGGCCGCTGCTTGTTTGTTGCACCCTGTACCCCGTCCGCACATCTGGCCGCAGATGCGAACCTCGACGGTGAATTCTTTGGCGTGGTCGGGCCCGATCTCGCTGACCGTCGTGTAGCGGGGAGTGCACCGCAGGTGGGCCTGGGCATATTCCTGAAGGAGGCTCTTGGCGTCTCGGTCCGATCGCTCTCGCAGGACCTGGGCGATCTCGGGATCGATGAGCGGCTGTACCAGATTGACCACCGCTTCCAATCCCTGATCCAGGTAGACGGCGCCGACCACGGCCTCAAAGACGGCGCACAGCGTCGCAGCCCTTCGGCGACCGCCGCTGTCTGCCTCGCCGTGGCCCATCAACATGTGGGCGCCCAGATCCAGCTCCTGAGCAAAGCGCGCCAGGGTATCGCGCCGCACCAGCGCCGAGCGCAAACTGGTCAGGACCCCTTCGTCGAGTTCGGGAAAGCGATGATACAGATGGGCGCCCGTCACAAAGTCGAGCACGGCATCGCCCAAGAATTCCAGGCGCTCGTTATCTGAGAAACCAAAATCGGGGTGCTCGTTCAGATACGAGCGATGGGTAAGGGCGCGTTGCAGCAAGCTCTTGTCGGAAAAATCGATACCGAGGCGCGTTTCGAGTTGATCCAATGAGTTCATGCTGTTTTCAATCCATGCCCGGTGAGGGGTACCACGATCGTTCCGTTGCCCAAGGAATCCGGCGCCAGCCGGTTCATGCCCGCCAGGGCTACTGCCGCCGTCGGTTCGACGAAAAAGCCCCTCCGGGCCAGCGCGTCCTGGGCTGTGCGGATTTCCTCTTCGGTCACGGCGACGATAGACCCGCCACTGGCGCGCACTGCCGCCAGGATCTGGCTGCCGCGGGCTGGGTTGGCAATCGCTACGCCGGTAGCCATCGTCGGCTCGGGTCGCACCGCCTCCACGTCGGTCCTATCCTGGGCAAAGGCCTCGTACAGGGGCGCGCAGGCCTGGGCCTGGACGCCCACCAGGCGTGGGTTGTCCTCGACGAGGTGCGCCTCCATCAGGCGCCGGAACCCACGGTAGAGCGCCAGGAGAAGGGTGCCGTTGCCGATGGGCGCGATGAGGACCCCGGGGGCTCGGCGGCCCAACTGCTCCCAGAGCTCATAGGCCATCGTCTCGACTCCGGCCAGAAAGTGGGGGTGGTACAGGTGGCTGGCATAGTAGGCGCCGTGGGCGGCGGCGGCCCAGGCCGCCAGGGCCGAGTACTCGCGCCGCCCCTTGATCTGGATGACCTCGGCGCCATGGGCCGCCATCTGCGCGAGTTTGGGGGCCACCACCTGCGAGGGCACGCACACGTCGCAGGCCAGGCCGGCGCGGGCGGCGTAGGCAGCCAAACTGGCGCCCGCATTCCCCGAAGAGTCGTCCACCAACCGGGCGATGCCCAGGCCCCGCAGGGCCGTGACCAGCACCGCCGCCCCCCGATCTTTGAAGGAGCCGGTGGGTTCCTGGCTTTCGATCTTGAGCTGAACGGTCCTCCCCGCCCAATCGATGGGAACGAGAGGGGTGCCGCCCTCGCCCAGGGTGACCGGCTCCCAGGTGAGGTCCAGGGGCAGGAGCGCCCGATAGCGCCACAGCCCCTGTTGCGCTCGGTCGATTCGCTGGGCGTCAAAGGCAGGCCAGGGCTTCAGGTCAAAGAGGCCGCCGCACGGGCATTGCCATTCGCGCGTGTCCAGTGGGTATCGGGTTCCGCAAAGGGTACAGGCCAAAGTCAGCGATTCAGTCATCGGTGGGCATTATAGCACAGGAAATCCCAGGCGCCAAGTTGGGCAAATGGTACAAGCAGGGGACGCCGGTGGGGGCGACGCATGCGTCGCCCGTACCATGGGCATGCGTGATGGAGTCAGTACGGGTCCCAATCGAAAGGCCCCGCTTCGGCGGGCATGACGGAGGTAAGCGGATTCTGCTTTGCATCAAGAATTTCTGATCCCCGAGGCAGCAATTCTAATTTTGGCGTGTGGAGCGTTCGCTGTGGGAGCCAAGCAGCTCT
>CAYVLO010000434.1:0-3216 GCA_964452125.1 uncultured Anaerolineaceae bacterium
GGTGGTTTTCTCTCCGACAGGCTGCTAGAGGAAGCAAAGGCCGAATGGGGTACGAGGTGAGAAACATGAAGGGGATTCTTCGATTCGCTCTCTTGTGGATGGTGATCGGCGGCTTGGCGCTGAGTTCATGCGGCGCCCCGTCGGAACCGACCAAGGGAGAGGTGATTGTGTACGTGGCGGTGCCGCTTTCGGGTTTTCAGGCCAATGGCGGCCAAACGGTCCTGGGCGGCGCGCGCCTGGCGGCCGCGCAGATCAACCGGGCAGGCGGACTGATGGGCTACAAAGTCACCGTGGTCGGCCTGGACGATGAATCGGATTCGGACGTGGCCGTCGAACTTGCGTCGCAGATCGAGGCCGATCTGAACCAGGGGCAGCGGGTGTTGGGCGTCATCGGCCACCTGAACAGCGGCCAGACGCTGGCAGCCATGGAGGTCTACCAGGATCTTTCGCTGGTGGTGATCACGCCGACCGCCAGTGAGGTGAGCCTGACGCAAAAGGGCTACCGCAACTTTTTCCGCGTGAACGCCAACGACATAGCCCAGGCCCAGGTCGATGCCGGGTTTTTGGTAAACACCCTGGGCGCCCGGCGGGTGGCTGTGATCTATAACGACGACCCCTACGGCCAGGGTCTGGGACAGTTGATGGCCCAGGAATTGCAGGCTTTGGGCGCCGAGGTGGTGTTGAGCTTGCAGGTTGCCGTGGAGCAATCGACCTTTGCCAGCGAGGTCCCCCAGATCCTGAACGCTCAGCCCGATGCCGTGTTCTATGGCGGCTATGAGGTGGAAGCACCCTACCTTCGGCTGGAACTCGTGGAGGCCGGCTTGACCGCGCCCTTTTTGGCCACCGACGGCGCCTTTTTGGCGGCTACCATCGACGAGGCAGGCCCCGCGGCCGAGGGCATGTATGTCTCGGCCTTTGGCCCGCGCCCCGAAAGCGCTGTCGACGACGCCTGGATCAAGGCCTATCAGGCCGTCGAATATCGGAATCCCGATACCTACAGCATCAATGGCTACAGCGCCTTGCAGGTACTGGCTGAGGGCGTGAAAAAGGCGGGCTCCTTTGATGCAACCCAGGTGGCCGGCGCCATTCGAGGCCTAACCGAGATCGAGACGCCCATGGGCGCCCTCAGCTTTGGCGCTGAAGGGGATCTGAAAGAGCAGACCATCTATATCTTTCAGGTGCAACAGGGAGACTGGGTGCAAGCGTATCCTTAAAGCCATCTCGCCGGTGCGAAACGCAAATTCAGGCCCTCCCAGGCCAAGCCTGTGGGAGGGCCTTTTTTGCACCGATCCAGGGGTAATACCAAGAGATGGACGCCACACAGAACGCTGGTGGGAAGGGTGAAAGTAGTATAGCGCAAAACTGTGGGAAAGATCTGCGGAAGCTTTTGCCAGCCCACGTATAGGCGAATTCTCTGCCAGTTGCGGAGATTTCACGCTATTTCTCGTTGTCTGGCATAGACCTGGCTACTGGCCAAGGGGTTGAGTGCAATCCCCACACTTTTGCGGTGTACCCGGGTGAAAGACCTGGCTTGCAGTCTGCCGGTGATGATGTTATAATTTCATCTCTGTTTGACATTGGCTATGAGGATAGCCGATGGCGTCTGCCAGGTTGTTCTTCCACTATCGCCACTTGCCCAGCGTCGGGTTTCGGAGTGGCAGAATCGATTTCTCGTTGCCCGTTGGATGCATGAGAATATGGGGAGAGTGCCGCACTGCGACGGTGGGCGGGTCGTGAGAGGCAATGTACCCCAAGAAACGCCCGGGTTTCCAGCGAATCTTAAAGTTATCAAGACACAATTCGTAAAGCAAGGAGAAGCAGAAATGTCAAAAAAGAGGTACTTACTTGAACAGATGACCTGGCCTGAGGCTCACGAAGCATTTCGACGCACCTCCGTGGTCGTGATCCCCATTGGGTCTACCGAACAACATGGACCCCACATGCCGTTGGGCACCGATTTTCTCGTGGCCGAAAATCTGGCCAGGCGGCTGGGCGAGCGGGCGAACGTCATCGTCACACCGACCATCACCATCGGCTATGCCAAATACCATAACGACTTTCCGGGAACGTTGTCTGTCAGCGAAGAGACCCTGGGTCGGGCGCTGATCGAAATCTGCGAAGATCTGCTCAAGTACGGAACCACCCACATCCTCTTTGTCGATGGCCACGGCGGAAACATGCCATCCATCACTCGCTGCGGCGAAGCATTGCGTGAGCGATGCGTGCCGGTGGCAGCGGCTTGCTGGTGGAAAATGACTCAGGTTGTGAATCCGGAATGGCTGGCGATCGGGCACGGCGACTATGTGGAAACCGCGGTCGTGCTGGCCATCGACGAAAGCTTGCCCAATATGGATCAGGCTCGCCTGCCCAAGAACAAGGACCTGAGTGAGGCCATCAAAATCGATTCGCCCGAGATTGCCCGGTTCAAGGATGGCACCCTCTACATCAATCTGGTGTCGGTGGATACCAGCGACACAGGTGATCTGTTCGAGTATGGTCTGACCGGCGCTGCGAACTATGAGATCCCACCCACTGCCGCTACCAAAGAAATGGGAGAGGCCATTCTCGAGGGGTTGGCCGACTATCTCGCCGAGTTCGTAGAAGAGTTTCGCCAGGTGACACTGCCGCCCCTGCATACGCTAGGACCTCTTGCAAAATGAAAAGTGTGATCTGTCGCGGTCCATTGCGGCGCCAGGCTTGGCGCATGGATGGCAAAGATCGAGTCTGGGCCGAGAAAGGAGGCGCCTAAGGAAGCCAGGCTGCTATCGTGAGAAAAGGAACGATGCCCATTGTCGGTTAATAGATGCCAGTCGCTCGTACATCATTTGTCGAGAAGATGCTCGCCTTAGGAGGAAGAAAGATGTTCAATAAAAAGTTGATTTCGTTCCTGTCTGTGCTGCTGATCGCCAGCGTGTTCCTTTCAGCCTGTGGTGCAACCCCTGCCCCCTCTGCCCCACCGACTGAAGTGCAAGAGTCGCCAACTCAGGTGGAGGCGACGGATGTGCCGCCCACGGATGTCCCCGAACCCGCCTCGTCGATCGAGCGGGGAGGCACCCTGAAATGGACCCGCCAGGCGCTTCCCGCTACCTTGGATCCCGTCTGGACTGACTCGAACTATGACATTTGGTTGTTCCAGAATATCTACGAACCGCTGGTTCGCGTCGGCAGCGAAGCTTCTGTCATTGAACCGGCTGTGGCCGAATCCTGGAAAATCAG
>CAYVLO010000435.1:0-3193 GCA_964452125.1 uncultured Anaerolineaceae bacterium
CTTTGATGAGCAGATCGAACCATTCGCCAGCCGCTGCCTACAGCCGCACCAGGTCCCGGTCCAGCGTCGTCAGCGTCTCCGACTTGCCGTCGAGCGCTACCACATCGTCCTCAATGCGGATGCCGCCCAGCCCCGGCACATAGACGCCCGGTTCTACGGTAAACACCGCGCCCGCGGGCAACAGGTCCAGGTTGCCCTCCACCAGGTAGGGTGGCTCGTGGGTTTCGAGTCCCAGCCCGTGGCCCGTGCGGTGGATGAAATACTCCCCCCATCCAGCCAGGGTAATGGCCCGCCGCGCCGCCCGATCCACCTCCTGGGCAGGCAATCCGGCGCGCGCCACCAAACGGCCCGCCTGGTTGGCCGCCAGGACGGCGTCGTGCATGCGCGCCATCTGGAGCGTGGGCTCGCCCAGCACAAAGGTGCGAGTGATGTCCGACTGGTAGCCCTGGTAGAGCGCACCCCAATCCAGGGTTAGCAGGTCGCCGGTTTCCAGAGGACGGTCCGAGGGACCGGCGTGGGGAAAGGCCGAGTTGGGACCGGCCACCACGATGGGAGAAAAGGCCTCGCCCTGGCTGCCCTCGCGGAGCAGGGCAATTTGCAGCTCGGCGGCAATTTCCAGCTCGGTGCGACCTGGACGGATGGCGCCCTCCTTCAGCAGCCGGTGGAGTGCGGCCTCGGCGATTTGCACGGCGGTGCGTATGCAGGCGATCTCGTCCTCGTCCTTGGCCATGCGCAGCGCCGGCAGCCACGGCTCGGTGGCCATTAGCGGCGAGCCGGGGAACGCTTGCTCCAGGCGGCGCGCTTCCAGCACACGCATGGCCAGGTACTCCACAGCAAGGGGGCGTCCCTGAAGGTCCATGGCCTCGGCCGCCTGGAAAAAGGCGCCTTCGTGCCCTTCCTCGTCGCTGTAGGTGAACAGCCGGACATCCTCGGGCAGAACCTCGCGGGCTGCCGGCGCTTCGAGTACCGGCAACACTACCGTCAGCGGTCCTTCGGCAGGCACGAGGGCCAGGGCCGGGCGCTCGCTCAGGTGGGTTGTCAACCCGGTGAAATAGGCGAGGTTGGCCCCCGGCATCAGGGCCACGCAAGCCACGCCGTGACCGGACTGTAATCGCCGCAGGGACTCCAATCGATCCGGTGTCATCTACTCCCTCTCTCCTTGGGCTGATTTCCAAAACTCGCGGTTCCATAACGTGTTGTGAAGCCATTTTTCTATCTGCGGATCTGCGACGTTCAGGCTAGACCGATCGCGGCAATAGAGGGCCAGGGATTGGGCAAAATAGTCGCGCACGCCCGACTGCGCTACATCGTCGGGGGCATAGCCTAGCGCGTAAAGTTGAGCCAGTTGAGCGCCCACCTGGGCCCACTGGGGCGTGATCCCTCCGCCCTCCGACAGCCACAGCCCCTCCGGTTGGCCGCCACAGCCCAGGTGATGGTCGATGAGGTGGCCAATGACGTGCAGGGGGCGTTCGTTCTCGTCGGCCAGATCCTCCACCGACACGCGGGCCACATTCTGCACGCGTTGGTACCGCACGGTTCCCGGCCCTGGGAGATATTCGGACTCGTCGGTGGTGATGTAGACATAGCCGCAGGGAAAGCTCATCAGCATGGGCCACACGGCCGATGGCAGGTGGTTGATCTCGTTGCTCAAGGCCGTCATGGGCGCCCACGCGTGGTCAAAGATCGTGGTCACCCAGTGGGGCGCCTCTTCCAAAAGATCTGGCATCATGCGCACCCGCTCCATCAGCCATGTCTGAGCTGTGATCTGTTTACGGCTACCCGTGGTGTGTTCTTCTGTCATCCCTGTTCTCCTTTGTCAACCGAGTCCCCCCACTGCCTTTGCCGAAGCCGCCCAGCCGTCGTTCACCGATTGGCTGGAAACCTGCGGCGGCGCAAGACCCTGTATCGCCTACTTATTCCTCCTCAACGCCCCACGTCGCTTCAAAGGTCCAGCGGTGGCCCTCCAGAGGGACCAATTGGATCCAGGTATTGCCGGGTTTGAGAGGGATGGGGATCTGCCCTGTCTCGTCGCGGAACACGAGCATGTGGTCCCGTGAGGGTCGAGCCCACAACCCGGGGTACGCTTGCCCATCGCGGAATAGGACCACTGGCCCGGTACCCCACACCTGAATCTGGACCGAGGGATGGTTGCGGCGGGGCTCGTCCTCATAGACGTCGGTATCCACATGATTGGCATAGACGACCACTACGTTGGTCACCGAGATCTGCTGGCTCGATGCAGCGTCCAGATGGGGCTCGCCAGCTTCCCAGCGCAGGTACACCCCGGCTTCGGCGTCGTACTTGTAGTCGACGATCATGTCGCGGCTGGGGTAGGGAATGTGAATGGTGGTTGCCGGTTCACCTCCCTCCGGCGCCTGGTAGTCAAAGCTCAGTCCCTCCAGCTCCTGGCGTTCGTTGATGCCCAGCTCATCAGCAATTTCCCAGATCTTTTGGGGATCGGCAAAGAGTGTGTGTTCCACCGGGATGCCCTGAGCGCGCAGCTCCTGATCGCGGTAGAATCCCGCGGCGTGAAGCCCCCAACCATAACAGAACTGGCGGTCGTAAAAGTCGGCGTTGAGAAACTTGGGATAAAGGCCCGCGCTCGTGCCCGAAAAGGCCAGCAGGCTTTTGTACATGGCCGGGATTTCCAGATCGATAAAGCGCGCGCTGCGTGTGGATCCGATCTTTTCCACCTCCTGGCAGAGGTAGAGGGCTGTGAAACGGGTGATACCCGCCTCCGACAGGTGCTCGTAGACGATATCGGCCTGGGGCAGCCCGTACTGGGGTCTCGATATGGCCGCATTTTGGATCTTGATGGCCAGTGGGCGCCTTTCCAGTAGATCGAGGTCACTTACTGGCAGGCCGGTCAACGGGCAGGCGTTGGGATCGAGGGTCGGCCAGGGGGTGACGGTGGGGGTCAGGGTTGCTGTCGGCTCGGGCGTCAGAGTGGGCGTCGGCGTCAAGGTAGGCAGGGGGGTGGGTGTGCAGGTTAGCGTGGGCGCTTGAGCAACAGACGTAGCCACTAGGCCAGGTGTTTTGGTCGGGGTGGGCGTCACCTTGGCCTCGTTTGTTCCCAGGCAGCTTGTGATGTAGAAAGCTGCCGCCAGCAGGGCCAGCCCCAATGGGAGGGTCTTTAGGAGCCTCCTCAATCCTTCTGTCATCAAGTGTACCCTCCAAGAACGATGGATCTGCC
>CAYVLO010000436.1:0-3186 GCA_964452125.1 uncultured Anaerolineaceae bacterium
GGTGACGGTATTGGCGGGAGGGCGACCACAAGGTGGCCCCATACGCATCAACATGCGCCGATTGGGCCGGCCTGACAGAGTCCGACCGGGTCACATCGCCTGCCACGCAACCGAATTTCGACCGGGCCACGCCTTTGATGCGGGGTCCGGGCCGCCCGTCTGCGGGCGCTTATGGCCCCGGCGCGGGGGGGTGGGGGTGGGCGGCACCCCCCACAAAGGCACTGCGCCGAATAACCACACGCCCTTCCCGGCCTCGCCCCCTGCGGGTGAGGCATTCCGGTGGGCATCAAAAGGCATGGGCTGGATGCCCGCCTTCGCGGGCATGACCCAGACTGGCGGGCTTTGCCGTCCTTTTACCCTCCTTACCTTGACGCCTATGGAGATCAACCCATGAACCCTTTGACCATTGCCCTACCCAAAGGACGACTGCTCGAACCCTCGTGCGAACTTTTCCGGCGCCTGGGCTGGCCCTGCGACCTGGGCAACGGCTCGCGCCAGTTGGTGGTGACCGAGACGGCCGACCGACCCGATGGCCCCACCCCCCTGCGCTTCATGCTGGTCAAGGCCGCCGACGTGCCAGTGTATGTCGAGTACGGCGCCGCCGACCTGGGCCTGGTGGGCCAGGACGTGCTGTGGGAGAGCGGCCGCGACGTCTACGAGCCGTTGCAGCTCCGCTTTGGCCGCTGCCGCCTGGTGGTGGCTGGCGTGCCTTCCCAGCGCGACCGCGACCTGCGCCTGACCACCGACCTGCGGGTAGCCACCAAATACCCTGGCCTGGCCCAGGCCTATTTCCGCGAGCGCGGCCTGTCCATCGAGGTCATCCCCCTGTCGGGGTCGGTCGAGCTGGCCCCCCTGGCGGGATTGGCCGACCTGCTGGTCGACCTGGTGGAGACGGGCCGGACCCTGCACGAAAACGGCCTGGTGGAGCTGCACGAGATCCTCACCTTTCAGGCCACCGTCATCGTCAATCGGGCGGCCCATCGCCTGCGCCTGGCCGAAATCCGCCACTTGCTGGCCGACCTGGATCAGGCCGACCAAGAAATCCACCCAAGGAGCTGATCGTGGATCCTACCATGCGCATCGATCTGCACACCCATTCCTTTTTCAGCGACGGCGCCCTGCTGCCCAGCGAACAGGTGCGCCGGGCCATGGCCAAAGGCCACGCCGCCCTGGCCATCACCGACCACGCCGATGCCTCCAACCTGGAGGATCTGCTGGCCAAGTTGATCAAGTTCGCCCAGGTGCAGGGCGACGATTTCCCGCTGATCTTTCTCCCCGGCGTCGAGCTGACCCACGTCGCGCCCCGGAGCATCGCCTCCCTGGCGCGGCGGGCCAAAGAGCTGGGAGCGGGCATCGTCGTCGTCCATGGCGAGACCCTGGTCGAGCCGGTGGCGCCCGGCACCAACGCCGCGGCAGCCGCCTGCCCCGACGTCGACATTTTGGCCCACCCGGGCTTGATCACCCTGGAGGAGGCGCGCCAGGCAGTGGCCCACGGCGTTCACCTGGAGATCTCGGCCCGCGGCGGCCATAGCCTGGCCAATGGCCACGTCGCCCAGATCGCCCGCCAGTCGGGAGCCCTACTGGTGGTCGACACCGACACCCATGCCCCCAGCGACCTGATCGACCAGGCCACGGCCCGCCGGGTGGCGGCTGCCGCCGGACTGAACGAAGCCGAGGTCGAAGCCGCCACCGTCACCAATCCCCAGGCCCTGGTGGCGCGGGCCCTGGCCCACCTGAAGGCATTGGGGGTGCTGTCATGATCCAGATTTTGGAAGGCGCCGCCGCGGTGCAACACCTGCGCCGCCTGCGGCAGGTCCGCGACACCGTCCTGCCGCCGCGGGTGGCGGCCCGCCTGGCCGACCTCTTTGGCCGCGAAATCAGCGCCGAAGCGGCCGTGGCCCAGATCGTGGCCGACGTGCGCCGCCAGGGCGACCGGGCGCTGAGCGACTATACCCGGCGCATCGAGGGCGTGACTCTCTCGGCGCTGAGCGTGGGGGCCGATGCCCTCCAGGCCGCCTACGAGGCCACGCCCGCCGACCTGCAGACGGCGCTGAGCCAGGCCGCCGAGCGCATCCGGGCCTACCACCAACGCGAGCCCCAGCAATCGTGGCTCGAGTGGGACAAGGAAGGCGGCGCCCTGGGCCAAATGATCCGCCCCATCCAACGGGTGGGCGTCTATGCCCCCGGCGGCACCGCCGCCTACCCCTCGTCGCTGCTGATGGCCGTCATCCCGGCCCAGGTCGCCGGCGTGGACGAGATCCTGGTGACCACGCCCCCCGGCCCCCAGGGGACCGGCGCCGCCGCGGTGTTGGCGGCGGCCCACATCGCCGGGCTGGAGCGGGTCTTTTTGCTGGGGGGCGCCCAGGCCGTCGCCGCCCTGGCCTACGGCACCGAGAGCGTGCCCCGCGTGGACAAGATCGTGGGCGCCGGTGGCCTCTTTGTCACTTTGGCCAAAAAGCAGGTCTATGGCGACGTGGGCATCGATGGGCTGTACGGCCCCACCGAGACGCTGCTCATCGCCGACGAGTCGGCCCGGCCCGCCTTGGTCGCCGCCGACCTGCTGGCCCAGGCCGAACACGACCCCTTGGCCACTTCGCTGCTGCTGACGCCCTCGGCGGCGCTGGCCCAACGGGTGCAGGCCGAGGTCGCGCGTCAGGCCGCCTTGCTCCCCCGCCAAAGCATCATCGAAGAGTCGATGGCGGCCCAGGGCGCTCTGCTGGTGGTCGATAGCGTGGACGAGGCCGTGGCGTTGGCCAACGAGTATGCCCCGGAGCACCTCTGCCTGCTGCTGGCCGACCCCTGGTCGTGGGTGGGCAAGGTCCGCAACGCCGGCGGCGTGTTTGTGGGCGAGGGTTCGTCGGAGGCCCTGGGCGATTATGTCGTGGGACCCAGCCACGTGATGCCCACCGGCGGCACGGCCCGCTTTGCATCGCCGCTGCACGTGGGCGATTTTCTAAAGGTGACCAGCGTCTTTGCCGTCAGCGAGGCCACCGCCCGGCAGTGGGCGCCGGTGGCCCACACCATTGCCCGCGCCGAGGGCCTGGACGCCCACGCCGCGGCCGTCATCGCCCGCCTGGAGTAGCAGCGCGTGGTATCGCGGACGCCCAAGGTACGGGCGGGTGCGCGTCGTCGTACGGGCGGGTTTGAAACCCGCCCCGACAAAACCCATCGCGGATGCCCAAGGTA
>CAYVLO010000437.1:0-3174 GCA_964452125.1 uncultured Anaerolineaceae bacterium
CCCTTGCCTGCCTGTCCCTTACCGGATTGAGGGAGGTACGGGCAGCTCGCGCCCGTACCTCCCAGGGTTGGATGCCGCTACCGATTCACCACCGGCAGATAGACCTTGTAGTTGCCGAACAGGATCGACACCGTCTTTTCCGACGACCAGCGGCCGTTGGTATCCTGGACGGCAAAGCTAAAGCTGTGCCAGCCGGGGATCAGGCCCCGCGGCGGGAACTTCCAGGTCTTTTCGGTGCACTCGTGGCCCTGGATGTCGGACCACCAGCGCACGTTCTCGACGCCAAAACCGAGGCGACCCTCATCCGACTTGGCGCCGATGACGCGGCCCGAGCCCACCAGCACGATCTCCTCCTCGGTGAAATCCGAGCGGTAGGTGCTGACGTACAGGATGGAGGCCAGGGGCGGTATGCTGGCGGCCTCTTCCTCATCATCGATGAACATCACACGGCGGAAGATGGCGTCGCTGTTGGAGACGTTCTCGAACTCGTCCTCCTGCCACTGGTTCCAGATGACATAGTAGTAGGTGCCGCCGTTGTTGACCGTGTTGGCTGCCTCGCCCGACAGGTCCTCCCGGTCGTGCTCCAGCCAGTCAAAGCCCAGGGTCGTCTCACTCGTACTCGAGTTATAGTATTCGACCAAGTCATAGTCGTCGCCCCAGTTGGTGGCGCGGCTGTAGAACAGGTCCAGCGGCACCGCCTCGCCCTCGGCGACGGTGGTGTTGTCGCCCGTCTCATAGACGATAAAGTATTTGGACGGGTCGCGGAGGTCATCGTCATAGCCGGTAAAGTCGATGCCCTTCAGGTCGGTGATGGGCAGCATCTTGAGGCCGCCGGTGGGCGTGTAGCGCGGGTCGAGGATGGTGACCTTGTTGCCCGTGAGCTGCGACAGGTTGCGCGCCTGCTCGAACTCGCCGGCGGCGTAGGTGGTGCACACCGTGGTGTAATCCGCACCGGCGCCATAGTTCTCGCAGGTTTCGGTGCCGTCGCCGCCCAGGGCCGCCGGGGTGGTCGTCCAGGTCAGGCCGCCGTCGAAGGAGCGCCGGGCATAGAGGTTATAGTGGTCGTTGCCAACGCTGTTGGCCTGCCAGTTGGGCGACCAGGCGTACATCATCATGATAAAGTCGCCGTCGATAAAGCCGCGGTGTCCCTTGGACACGTCGTAGGGGTTCTCCCAGCTCTCATCGTCCAGGTTATCCACGGTCTGGACCCATTCCGTCACTTTGGGGAAGGGCGACACGCCGCCGTCCCAGGGGAAGGCCGCCGCGCAGGCTTCGCCGATGGTGCCATTGTCGCAAGAGACGATGGTTCCGCCCGAAACGTTGATGCCGGTGCTCAGGCACAGCCCCTCGAGGTAACGGGGGTTCACGCCACCATTGTCTTCGTTGGTAAAGGCCCACATGCTATTCCCTTCGGCATCCTCGCAGACCAGGTTTTCGTAGGCGTAGGGGTTCCCGTCGATCACATCGGGCACCTTGATCAAGCGCAGGAAGATATCGGCCGGGCCACCCTGGTTGAGGATACCCTGCTTGACGATCAGCACGGCACCGATCCGCTGGTCACCCATCTGGGCAACTGGCTGCGACATGTGGGAAAAGCGGCGGGCGATCTCGGTCTCGTAGAACTCGTTGTCGAAATCGTCGACCAGCATTTCGAAAAACTCATCGGTTGCCGGGTCTTTGGCCGGCCAGTTGAGCTGCCCGCCCTGCTGCACAAACACGGGATTGAGCAGGTCATAGGAATAGTACATCATGTTCTTGCCAATGTCCACAGGCTCGACTTCTTCATCCACACTGCCCTCGCCGAGGGCCTTGGACTCTTCCGCGCCCATAATCACATAGCCGATGTCGTTGACACCGTCACCATCCGAGTCGTAGGGCTGCACATTGACCCGCGGGCGCGAGGCGCCCACCCGGCCCTGCAGCACCCGCCCGTCCTCGGTCTGGCACAGTTGCAGGGTGACATTGGCAGGGTTAGTCCATCCAACAACCACGGTGCACAAGGTCGAATCAGGCGATTGGGTGAGCGATGGATTCGTCCAGTCTAATATTTGCGTATCCAGGTCTGTGTTGACATAGGGATTGACCACGTCATCCACTGCATCGGTGTTAAAGTCCACGTAGCAGTAGAGGTCGCTGCCCGTTGACTTGCACATCTTGTTGTCGGTCAGCCGGATGGGCATCGCCATCGGCACGGCGATCTTGGGCATCGTCTCGCCCGTGTATTCGGCGATATCGACGGGAGTTGCCGTGTCGGTGTCGTCACTGTTCACCATCACAAAGTCATCCATGGCGATGAACGAATACCACAGGTCGGTCTGCTGGTTGACCACCGCGCCCGACCAGCCCTCGCCGGGACCCAGGCCCTGCCCGGGGCGCAGGCCTTCGGGGTCCTCCTGCCAGACCATCATGAACCCGGCGGCGCTGTCGCCGTTCATCTCCAGCCGGTTGGCGTCGCGCCGTCCCGAGGTCAGACGCTCGGCCTTGGTCCAGACGATGTCATACCCCATGGTGCCGGCATCATCCAGCTCCACCGGCAGCAACTGCCCGCGGGCGCTCCACACGCACGAGTAGGGGATCTCGCCCACTTCGGGGTAGCCCTGCAGCTCATAGTTCACCGACCCCTGGCTGCCCGCCACGCCCCAGATATCGCGCACATAGAGGTCGGGCAGGCCAAAGGCAGTCTGCAAAGCAGTAACCGCATCATCAGTGAACGTGTACAGCGGCGAGCCGCCGTCGCAGTACTTGCTGATCCAGCCCACCAGCACCTTGTCGCCGGCGAGGGCAAAGGTCATATTGTGGGCGTCGCCGGGATAGGGGGTGCCGTTGGCCAGTGTAAAGGACGACAGGTCGGCCGACAGCGACAGGTTGGTGCTCTTCCAGGTGGCCCCATCGTCCAGTGACACCGCAGCGTAGGCGTCGTGCTGGCCCAATCCGGCGCCGCTCAACACGCTAAAGATTCCCGCCTCCTCGAGTTCCACCTCATGGGGCACGCCGTCGATATAGACCGACACCAGCGGCTTGGCGTACTCCCGTGTTTCGTGTATGGTAGTACCATCCGCGAGGTAGTAGTCGATGCCCTCGAGGAGTTCGCCATTTGCCGCCTGGGCCGGGACGTAGAAGGCCATGTGGTTGATGTTGGCCCGCTCCGTCTCCTGGTCCGGCGTCTTGGAGACG